>CALKWS010000398.1 GCA_938004115.1 uncultured Ruaniaceae bacterium | reverse complement strand
GCTCAGAGCCCCGGCCAACGCCTGTTACTGGTGTGACAAATGTGAATTATGGGGCTCAAGGGAAAACTGTTGGCGAAGAAATCAGCGAAATCTCGCCGAAAACGGGTGTGTTGGTGTCGCTTCGCCCCACGGAGTCGTAGTGTCGTCACGGCGCACCCCAGAAGGGGTGCGATCAGGAACGATGAGAGGGAACCGACGTGTCCGTCAACCGTACTGACCTCGTAGCAGCAATCGCCGAGAAGTCTGGCCTGAACAAGACCCAGGCGGACGCCGCCCTGGGCGCCTTCCAGGAAGTCCTGGTGGAGTCCCTGAGCAAGGGTGAGCCGGTGAAGGTGACCGGCCTGCTCAGCGTGGAGCGGGTGGAGCGTGCCGCCCGTACCGGTCGCAACCCGCGCACGGGTGAAGAGATCCAGATCCCCGCCGGCTACGGCGTGAAGATCTCCGCTGGTTCGAACCTGAAGAAGGCCGTTACCGAGTGACCTGGTGACCTACGCCGGATACGCACAGGGCGCGGGAACCGCCGGTTTCCGCGCCCTTGGCGTCTCCGGGGCCTCCCTCAGGAGCGCTCCGACACCGGCGACCTCACCTGACCCCGGCCGCGCCGCCGTCGTACACTAGCCAGCATGACCGAGCCGACACCGCCGACCCAGCCGCAGGAGCCCGAGCGACTCTCCGGCGGCCAGACCTCGACCGATGTGCTCGAGCGCGAGGAGGTGCGCCAGAAGCCCGACGCCGGCGACTCCGAGCGGTACGCCCACTACGTGCGTAAGGACAAGGTGACGGCTTCGGCGGTATCCGGCGGGCCCGTGGTGGCCCTGTGCGGCAAGGTGTGGACCCCCAGCCGGGACCCGAAGAAGTACCCGATCTGCCCGGCCTGCAAGGAGATCTACGAACAGATGGGCGCCGGCGGCGACGGCGACGACACCGGTTCGGGCAAAGGCCGAGGCTTCTTCGGCTTCGGCTCCAAGAAGTGAGTCGGGCCCACCACCAGGCCGCCCACGCACACCCCCAGCACCCACAGCCGGACTCGACCGGCTCGACGACGGTGCCCGGGTCGACGTCGGCCGCCACCCAACTGCCCCCCGCCTACCCGGACCGGGCCGCATGGGGGACCGCCGATCGGTTGCGGGCCTGGCAGGCGGGCGCGCTGGAGAAGTACCTCCAGGACCAGCCCCGGGACTTCCTCGCCGTCGCCACTCCGGGCGCCGGTAAGACCACCTTCGCGCTGCGGGTGGCCACCGAACTGCTCCAGCGCAGGGTGGTGCGCCGGGTCACGGTCGTGGCCCCCACCGAGCACCTGAAGACCCAGTGGGCCGACGCCGCACGGCGGGTGGGCATCGCCCTGGACCCGAACTTCCGCAACGCCCAGGGCCGCCACGGCGCCCAGTTCGACGGGGTGGCCCTGACCTACGCCCAGGTCGCGGCCAATGCGGCCCTGCACCGCGCCCGGACCACGGCGGCACCCACGTTGGTGATCCTCGATGAGATCCACCACGGCGGGGATGCGCTCAGCTGGGGCGATGCGATGCGGGAGGCGTTCGAGCCCGCCGCCCGGCGACTGGCGCTGACCGGAACCCCGTTCCGGTCCGACACCGCCCCGATCCCGTTCGTGGACTACGAACCCGGCCCGGATGGCATCCGCCGCTCGCGGGCGGATTACACCTACGGCTACGGCGACGCCCTGCGGGACGGCGTGGTGCGTCCGGTGCTGTTCATGTCCTACTCCGGGCAGATGCGTTGGCGCACCCGTACCGGGGAGGAGATGAGCGCCCGCCTGGGTGAGGCGGCCACCAAGGACATGACCGCCCAGGCCTGGCGCACCGCGCTGGATGAGAACGGGCAGTGGATCCCCTCGGTGCTCGCCGCCGCCGACCGGCGCCTGACCGAGGTGCGCCGCGGAGTGCCGGACGCCGGCGGGCTGGTCATCGCCACCGACCAGGCCAAGGCCCGGGCCTACGCCGCACAACTGCGGACCATCGCGGGGGAGGAGCCGGTGGTGGTGCTGTCCGACGACGCGGGCGCGTCCGGGCGGATCGAGGACTTCTCCGCGGGGAACCAGCGGTGGATGGTGGCGGTCCGGATGGTCTCCGAAGGGGTGGACGTGCCCCGCCTGGCGGTGGGGGTCTATGCCACCGCGACGGCCACGCCGTTGTTCTTCGCCCAGGCGGTGGGCCGGTTCGTGCGGGCCCGACGGCGGGGGGAGACCGCCTCGATCTTCCTGCCCTCGGTGCCGGTGCTGCTGGGGCTGGCCGGTGAACTGGAGTCCGAGCGCGACCATGCCCTGGACAAGCCGGTGGCCGAGGGTGAGGAGATCTGGCTCGACGACGATGCCCTCGCCGAGGCGAACCGCACCGAGTCGGCCAGCGAGGAGGCGATGCTGCCCGGATTCGCGGCGCTGGACGCCCAGGCCTCCTTCGACAAGGTGCTGTTCGACGGCGGTGAGTTCGGCACCGGCGCTGATGTGGGCTCGGCGGAGGAACAGGACTTCCTCGGCCTGCCCGGACTGCTGGACGCCGACCAGGTGGCCACGTTGCTGCGCAGCCGCCAGGCCGAACAACTCAGGCAGCGCAGCGCCCGCACGGCCGCGAACGGCACCCAGGATGCCGACGTGGTGGACCACCGCAAGCTGCGGGAGCTGCGCAAGGAACTCAACTCCCTGGTCAGCGCCTGGGCGCGCCGCTCCGGCACTCCCCACGGCGTGGTGCACAACCAGTTGCGGGAGCACTCCGGGGGCGGTGAGGTGGCCCAGGCCTCCGCCGAGCACCTGGAGGCGCGGATCGCCAAGGTGCGGGGCTGGTTCGTCGGCAAACGCTGAGGCCGGGGGCGCGCCCCGCTGATTCACTCGCGGATCGCATTTACCCGTGGATCGCAGTCACCAGGTGACTGCGATCTGCGAGCAAATCCTCGCCGCTCGGTGTGCCGTGGCGCGCGCCGCTCGGTGCGCTGTGGTGCGGGTGGCCGCTCGGTGTGCCGTGGTGCGGGTGGCCGCTCGGTGCGCTGTGGCGCGGGTCAGAGGCTGGAGTGCACCGTCTCCAGCGCCGGGTCGCCGGAGGACAACCGGCGGGCGTAGGGCGACAGTTCCGCCCGGGACAACTGATGACGCCGCGCGGCCCGGCGCACGCCGTCGGCGCCGGTGAAGGCACGGTCCACCTCGCCGTCGATCACCAGGGGCACCTGCAGCGGTCGCAGGTCCTCGTCGTCGGGCTCCCAGTCCGCGCCGGCGCCGGCCACCACGATCTCCTCTTCCGCCCTGCCGGCGGCGTCCATGCGTCGGGCGGCGTTCTTGCGGCCGCCCACGCTGGTCTTGGCCGAGGAGGCCTTCTCCACCGGCTCCATCTGGCCGCCGGCCCCTTCGCGGGACACGAGTTTGTACACCATGCCCGCCGTGGGCGCCCCCGAGCCGGTCACGAGGGAGGTGCCCACGCCGTAGGCGTCCACCGGGGCCACCGCGAGGGCGGCGATCGCGTGCTCGTCCAGGTCGGAGGACACCACGATCTTGGTGCCGGCCGCCCCGAGGGAGTCCAGTTGCTCGCGCACCTCCCCGGCCACCACCGCCAGGTCACCGGAATCCAGACGCACCGCATCCAGGTCCGTTCCGGCGGCCTCGATCGCCCGGCGCACCCCCTGGGCGATGTCGTAGGTATCCACCAGCAGCGTGGTGTTCGGCCCGAAGGCGGCCACCTGGGCGGCGAAGGCGGACGGTTCGTCGTCGTGCAGCAGGGTGAAGGAGTGCGCCGCGGTACCGATCGTCTCCAGGCCGTAGCGGCGCCCGGCCTCCAGGTTCGACGTGCTCGCGAACCCGCCCACCACCGCGGCCCGCGCGGCGGCGACCGCCGCCTGCTCGTGGGCCCGGCGCGAGCCCATCTCCAGGCACGGGCGGGAACCGGCGGCCGAGGTCATCCGCGAGGCGGCCGAGGCCACTGCCGAGTCGTAGTTGAGCACCGACAGCGCCAGGGTCTCCAGGATCACCCCCTCGGCGAACGTGGACTCCACCACCAGCACCGGGGAGCCGGGGAAGAACACCTCCCCCTCGGCGTAGCCGTAGATATTGCCGCTGAACCGGTACTCGGCCAGGAACTGCAGCAACTCCTCGTCGAACACCCCTTTCGCACGCAGGTGCTCGAGTTCGGCGTCGGTGAACCGGAAGTCGGTGAGCGCCTCCAGGAAACGACCGGTGCCGCCCACCACCCCGTACCGGCGCCCGGCCGGGAGCCGCCGGGTGAACACCTCGAACACACATCGGCGGTTCGCGGTGCCGTTGGCCAGGGCGGCTTGGACCATGGTGAGTTCGTACTGGTCGGTCAGCAGAGCGGTGCTGGGTGAGTGCGGCTGGCTCATAGCCGCCGAGCCTACTGGTCCGCATCGCCGCGCACGCGTGCGAACGTTGACGACGCGACCCGGCACGGGTTCCCGGTGGCCTTACGCTGAAGGTATGACCGCCTTCCCGGATACCGACGTCGCCCCCGACGTGGGCACCGATGAGCGCACCGAACTGGACAAGGTGTGGCGCACCATCGTGTGGAACGATCCGGTGAACCTGATGAGTTACGTCACCTACGTGTTCCGGAGCTACTTCGGGTACTCCGAGCAGAAGGCGACGACGCTGATGCTCCAAGTGCACAACGAGGGCAAGGCGGTGGTCTCCTCCGGCACCCGGGAGAAGATGGAGGTCGACGTGCGTGCCATGCACTCCTACGGCCTGTGGGCGACGTTGGACCAGGACACCTGATGCGCGCCTTCACCCGCCGGCGCGGCCGGTACGTGGCCCATATGGACCCGACCGAACGGCAGATCCTGGCACGGGTGGTGGCCGACACCGCGGCCCTGCTCGGGGACCCACCGGGGATGAGCCGGGAGCAGGCACCGCCGCACGCGACCGACGCCGAGACCCCCGAGGGTGGCGAACTTGCGGACGGTCCGGCGCTGACGTCCGATACCGATGCCGCAGCCGCCGCCGGTGACAGCGAGGGCGACAGCGCCGCCCCTGACGACACCCTCGCCGGCTCCGGCGACCCAGGTGACCGCAGCGACCCGGAGGACCTCGACGACGCCGACGATCCCGACGGCGCTGATCACATCCGCGCCCACCTGGAACAACTCGACCAGGACATCCCGCCCCCGACCGACCCGGCCCTGGCCCGCCTGCTGCCCGACGCCAGCCGGGACGACCCGGAACTGGCCGGGGAGTTCCGCCGCCTGACCGAGCAGGACCTACGCGATGAGAAGGTGCAACGGCTGCACATGGTGTGGGCCGCGCTGCAGGCGCCGGGCAGCAAACTGACCATCGACCCGGCCCAGGCGATGGACTGGGCGGCGGCATTGACCGACGTGCGGCTGGTGCTCTCGGAGCGTCTGGGTATCCGCACCGATGAGGACGCCGAGGACGTCTACGCGCTGGCCGCGGTGACCCGCCAGGGTGAGCTGAGTACCGAGGAGGAGCTGCGCCTGGCGATGGCCAGCGTGTACTCGGCGTTCACCTGGTTGCAGGAGTCCCTGGTGCAGGTGATGTTGCCTACAGTCGAGGACTGAACCGTCCCTGAGCGCACACCGGCCAATTAGGTTGGTGGCGATGAGACAGGCACCGATTGGGATTTTCGACTCCGGCGTGGGAGGTCTGACGGTGGCCCGGGCCGTGATCGACCAGTTGCCCGGGGAGTCGGTGCTGTACATCGGGGACACCGCCCACGGACCCTACGGCCCGTTGTCGATCGCCCAGATCCGCGCCCACGCGTTGCGGGTGATGGACGACTTGGTGGACTCCGGGGTGAAGATGCTGGTGATCGCCTGCAACTCCGCCTCGGCCGCGGTGCTGCGCGATGCTCGCGAACGCTACACCGAGACCCACGGGATCCCGGTGGTGGAGGTCATCCAGCCGGCGGTACGCCGCGCGGTGGCCATCACCGCCAACCACAAGGTCGGGGTGATCGGCACCCGCGCCACCATCAAATCCCGCGCGTACGACGATGCGTTCGCCGCGGCGACGCACCTGGAACTGACCTCCCGGCCGGCGCCCCGGTTCGTGGAGTTCGTCGAGGCCGGTATCACCGCGGGCACCGCGGTGCTGGACGCGGCCGAGGAGTACCTGGCCCCGGTGCGCAACGCCGGGGTGGACACCCTGGTCCTGGGATGCACCCATTACCCGTTGCTCAGCGGGGTGATCCAATACGTCATGGGCGATGCGGTCACGCTGGTCTCCAGCGCCGAGGAGACCGCCAAGGACGTCTACCGGGCGCTGGTGGCCCACAACCTCGCCGCCCCGGCCGGCACGCGCCCGGAGCACCGGTTCCTGGCCACCGGGGATCCCTCGTCCTTCCAGGCCCTGGCCCGCCGGTTCCTGGGCCCGCAGGTGAAGGCCGCCAGCGCGGTGGAGATCACCGGGGAGATCCCGGCCATCACACCGCAGCGGGAAGCCGACCTGCGCGGGGGAGCCGGTTCGGTGCCGGCCCGTGAGCCCGCGCCCGGCCGAGGTGCCGGGAACGCGCGCGAGGAGGCCGGCGCCGTCGTGACCGGTTCGGGGGAGTGAGCATGAAACTGACCGTGGTGGGGAGTTCCGGATCGGTCTCCGGGCCGGACTCGGTGGCCTCCTGCTACCTCCTGGAGGCCGACGACGGCGCACGCACCTGGCGTGTGCTGCTCGACCTGGGGCCCGGTGCCGTGGGCCAGGCGATGCGCTACGTGGATCCCGCGGCGGTGGACGCGGTGCTGGTCTCCCACCTGCATGCCGACCACATCGCCGACCTGGCCGGCCTGGAGGTGCTGGTGCGCTACGGCCCGGGCGCCCCGCGCCCCCCGGTCCAGGTAGTCGGCCCGACGGGCACCGCCGAGCGGATCAGCCAGTTGTGCGGGGAGTCGGGCAACCCGGATCAGGCGGCGGCCTTCACCATCGGCACCTGGGCCGTGGGTGAGACGATGCACGTGGGCCCCTTCGCCGTCGAGCCCTTCCGGGCGGAGCACCCGGTGGAGGCCTATGCGATGCGGATCACCGGACCGGCCGGCACCGGTCCCGGCACCCGGGTGCTGACGTACACCGGCGACACCGACCTGTGTGAGGGGGTGGTGGCCGCGGCCGCCGGCACCGACCTGCTGCTGGCCGAGGCGGCGTTCCAGGAGGGCCGGGACACCGTCCGCGGCATCCACCTGACCGGCCACCGCGCCGGTCAGTTGGCCACCAGGGCCGGCACCGGGCGGCTGGTGCTCACCCACATCCCGCCCTGGACCTGCTCCGACACCGTGCGCACCGAGGCCGAGGGCACCTACACCGGCCCGATCGACGTGGCCCGGCCCGGGGCGACCTGGCACATCTGACCCACCCTCGGGGCCGGGCTGGTCGTGGATGCCCCGGCGCGCGGAGCACCTCCGGGTTCTCGTTACTCTGGTGCATATGTCGAGCAGCCCGGACCTCAGCGCGAGCCATCCACCGTCGTCGGACCCCAGCGCGGAACCCACACCGGCCCAGCATCTGGCCGACGGGTCGCGCACCGGAGCCGCCCTGGAGATGCCCGAGGCGCTGCGCAACGACGTACGGATGCTGGGGGAGATGCTCGGCACCGTGCTCGCCGAGGCCGGCGGCCAGGACCTGCTCGAAGACGTGGAGCAGTTGCGGGAACTGACGATCACCGCCTACTCCGAACCGGGATCCGATGCCTTCACCCGGGCCGAGGAACTGGTGGAGTCCTTCTCCCTGGAACGCGGGGAGGAAGTGGCCCGGGCGTTCACCGCCTACTTCCACCTGGTCAACCTCGCCGAGGAGTTCCACCGCGTGCGGGTGCTGCGCCAGCGCGACGTCCCGCCGGGTGAGCGCGCCGCGGCCGGGCGGCCGCCGGAGGACTCCCTGGGCCAGGCGATCTCATACCTCACCGAGCAGGTGGGGCGCGACGAAGCGGTCGCGCGGGTCCAGGCCCTGGAGTTCCGCCCCGTCCTGACCGCCCACCCCACCGAAGCACGACGGCGGGCGGTCGCCTCCTGCATCCGGCGCATCAGTGACCTGGTGGGCACCTGGGACGACCCACGGCTCGGCGCCCGGGAGCGTGCCGAGGTGCGCCGGGCGCTGCTGTCGGAGATCGACACCCTGTGGCGCACCTCCCCGCTGCGGGCGGACAAACCCACCCCGCTGGATGAGGTACGCACCGCCATGGGCGTGTTCGAGCAGACCCTGTTCGAGGTCCTGCCCACGATGTACCGCCGCCTGGACGACCTCATCGACGGCCCGGAGGCGGGCCTGCGCCCACCGCAGTCCCGCCCGTTCGTGCGCCTGGGATCCTGGATCGGCGCGGACCGGGACGGCAACCCGAACGTCACCGCAGACATCACCCGGGCCGCCGCGGCCATCGCCGCCGAGACCGTGCTGGAGAACCTGGAGAGTGCCACCGACCGCCTCGGCCGGGCGCTCACGCTGGACGCCCAGACCACGCCGGCCACCGCGGAACTGGAGGCGCTGTGGAACCGGCAACGGCGGCTGGACGCCGAACTGACCGCGGACATCGCCACGCGTTCGCCTAACGAACCCTACCGGCGGGTGCTGCTGATGATCGCCGAGCGGATCAGGGCCACCCGGGTACGCAACGCCGACCTGGCCTACGCCGACGCCGAGGAGCTGCTCGCCGACCTCACCGTGGTGCAGCAGTCCCTGGCCCAGGTGGGGGAGAGGCGCAAGGCCTACGGGCAGATCCAGGAACTCATCTGGCAGGTGGAGACGTTCGGATTCCACCTCGCCGAACTCGAGGTGCGCCAGCACGCCCAGGTGCACAGCCGCGCGCTGGCCGAGATCGAGGCCGGCCAGGGGCTGAGCGAGATGACCGAGGAGGTGCTGGAGACCTTCCGGTCCATCGCCGCCATCCAGCACCGCCACGGGGAACTGGCGGCCCGGCGGTACATCGTCTCCTTCACCACCTCGGCCGAAGACGTGGCCAACGTGTTCCGGTTGGCCACCGAGGCGCTGGGCTCGGCCGAGGAGGCGCCGGTGCTGGACGTGGTGCCGTTGTTCGAGACCTTCGCCGACCTACGGGCCAGCACCGAGGTGCTCAGCCAGATCATCGAGTTGCCCCAGGTGCGGGCCCGGTTGGAGGCCACCGGCCGGCGCATGGAAGTGATGCTCGGGTACTCCGACTCCTCCAAGGACGTCGGGCCGGTCTCGGCGACGCTGGCGCTGTACGACGCCCAGTCCAGGATCGCCGCCTGGGCCGAGGAGAACGACATCACCCTGACCCTGTTCCACGGCCGCGGCGGCGCACTGGGCCGCGGCGGCGGGCCGGCGAACCGGGCGCTGATGTCCCAGCCGCCGGGATCGGTGGAGGGCCGGTTCAAACTCACCGAGCAGGGTGAGGTCATCTTCGCCCGGTACGGCGACCCGGTGATCGCGGCCCGGCACATCGAACAGGTGGCCTCGGCCACGCTGCTGGTGTCCACCCCCGCGATCGAGGAGCGCAACGCCACCGCGGCCCGTGACTTCGCCGAGGTGGCCGCCACGCTGGACCGGATCTCCCGGGAACGGTTCTTCCGGCTCATCCACGCCGAGGGGTTCCCGGCCTGGTTCGCCCAGGTCACCCCGCAGGAGGAGGTCGGCTGGTTGGCGCTCGGTTCGCGCCCGGCGCGCCGCGGCCTGAGCGTGGAATCGCTGGAGGACCTGCGCGCCATCCCGTGGGTGTTCGCCTGGACCCAGGCGCGCATCAACCTCACCGGCTGGTTCGGCCTGGG
>CALKWS010000397.1 GCA_938004115.1 uncultured Ruaniaceae bacterium | reverse complement strand
TCGGCCACGTCCGCCACGAGTGCCACCTCCCCGGCGGCCTCGGGGAACCGGCCCTCCTGCAGGGTGGCCACCGACAGCCGTTCATCGACGGGAGCCGGGGCCATCGTGGTCCACACGCTCCGCTCGCCGGTGTCCACCTCGGCGCTACTGAGCGCGACCGGGTCGGCCGCCTGCACGCCGGCCACCGCGCGTAGCTCCTCGATCTGGTCCAGGGAGAGGCCCTCCTCGGCGCCGACCACCAGGTCCGCCTCGGCGTAGGAGGCCACCAGCGAGCGATGGGTGATGTCGGTCATGGTGGCGCCGGCCAGGAGCGTGGTGGCCACGAACGCCGAGCCGAGCACGATGGTCAGGGCGGCCGCCGCCAGCCGGGGGGCCGAGGCCCGCATCTGGGTCAGTGCCACGCGCCACATCAGCGTTCTCCCGCCGGGACGCGCAGCGACTCCAGGCCGGTGCTGATGGACTCCACGGTGGGCTCGGTGACCGTGCCGGCGATCCGGCCGTCGGCCAGCAGCACCACCTCATCGGCGTAGGCGGCCGCGACCGGGTCGTGGGTGACCATCACCACCGTCTGGCCCAGTTCCCGCACCGAGCGGCGCAGGAAGTCCAGCACCTGGACGCTGGAGCGGGAGTCCAGGTTCCCGGTGGGTTCGTCGGCGAAGACCACCTCCGGACGGGTGGACAGCGCCCGGGCGATAGCCACCCGCTGCTGCTGGCCGCCGGACAACTCGTGCGGCCGGTGGTGCAGCCGCTGCGCCAGCCCGAAGGTGTCCACGAGGGAGTCCACCCAGTCTCGGTCCGCCGTCCGCCCGGCCAGGCGGCTGGGCAGGTCGATGTTCTGCGCGGCGGTGAACATCGGCAGCAGGTTGAAACTCTGGAAGACGAAGCCGATGCGGTCCCGGCGCACCTTGGTCAGTTCCTTGTCCGACAGGCCGGTCAGGTCCGTCCGGCCCAGGTAGGCGTGTCCGCTGGTGGCGGTGTCCAGACCGGCCAGCAGGTGCATGAGGGTGGACTTCCCGGACCCCGAGGGGCCCATGATCGCGGTGAAGCGGCGGTGGGGGAAGGCGATGTCGACACCGTCCAGGGCGCGCACCGATACCTCCCCGGTGCCGTAGACC
Source organism: uncultured Ruaniaceae bacterium (assembly GCA_938004115.1). Classification (GTDB taxonomy): domain Bacteria; phylum Actinomycetota; class Actinomycetes; order Actinomycetales; family Beutenbergiaceae; genus CALKWS01. The sequence continues at coordinate 11,107 of CALKWS010000397.1, read as the reverse complement.
TTGGTCAGGGACGCCGCGCGTGCGGCGGGCGGCTGGACAGGTGGCTCGTGGTGTTCCATGAGGGCCACGCTAGGAAGGCGCCCCGGGCGCCCACATCGTGCCGGGGGCGGGTTCGGCCCTCATCCCGCCGGCTGATGCGGGCGACGACGGCGGTACTACGGGAGGAGGTCTGCGCGCGGGTCTGTGGCGAAGGCGGGCGCGCTCCGGTACTACGTGTCCTACCGGAGTTTGACGAAGGCCCACCTGCCCGGCAGGTAGTCGGTGCGGATGTCGGTGCCTTCCCGGGTGACCACCGCCATCCGGCCCGCTGCCGGGATCACCATCCGTCCGCCGTCGGCCAGTTGGCCGGTCAACTGCGCGGGCACCGTGCCGCCGTCGGCGCTGACCAGGATCCGGTCCCAGGCTTCCTGCGGACGGCCCAGGACGCCGGGCTCGGCGAGTTCCACGCGCACCCACGGCAGGTGGTAGTTCGCCAGGGCGGCGCGGGCGAAGGAGATGAGGTAGTCGGTCAGGTCCAGGCCGAGCACCGTGCCGCCAGGGCCGGTGAGGTGCCCGAGCAGGGCGCAGGTCCAGCCCGAACCGCTACCCACGTCCAGCACGCGGTCCCCGGGCCGCACCTGCAGGGCCTCCAGCATCCTGCGCACCGTGGAGGGCTGGGAGTTGGTGGAGCCGTCGGCCAGTTGCAGCGGGTGGTCCTGATCGGCCTGGTCCCGCACCGCCTCGGGCAGGAAATCGGCGCGGTCGATCACGCGCATCGCCTCCGCCACCCGCGCCGCCGGCGTGTCCGGCCCCGGGGGGTGGTGCGTGGAGGTGCCCATGGTGCGACGGTACTGGCCGGTGCAGCGCGGTGCCTGCTGGATCCGCGCGGCCGCGTGCCCCCGCCGGGGTCAGCTGCCGGCGTGCACCAGCCCGGTCTCGTAGGCGATCACCACCACCTGGACGCGGTCCCGGGCGTTCAACTTCGCCAGGATGCGGCCCACGTGCGTCTTGACGGTGGCCTCGGCGACGTACAACTCGGCGGCGATCTCGGTGTTGGTCAGTCCTCGGGCGATGAGTTCCAGCACCTGGCGTTCCCGTTCGGTGAGCACGTCCAGCACCCGGGCCGGCGCCCGTTCCTGCTCCGGTGCCATGGTGGCCAGCTGGCTCAGCAGCCTGCGGGTGGCCGAGGGGGCGATCACCGCGTCCCCGGAGTGCACGGTGCGGATCGCGGTGAGCATCTGCTCCGGCGGGGTGTCCTTCAGCAGGAAGCCGCTGGCCCCGGCCTTGATCGCACGCAGCACGTACTCGTCCAGGTCGAAGGTGGTCAGGATGATCACCTTGGGACCCTTCGGCGTGCCCGCCGGGGAACCGTCGGCGGCGGTGCGGATCTCCGATGCCTCCGGTCCGCCGGTGAGTTCGCGGGTGGCGGCGATCCCGTCCATGGTGGGCATCCGCACGTCCATCAGCACCACGTCGGCGTGGTGGGAGCCGAGCAGCCGGAGCGCCTGCGCGCCGTCGCCGGCCTCCACCACCACCTCCATGTCCGGTTGGGAGTTGATCACCAGCGCCAGCCCGGCACGCACCAGGTGCTGGTCGTCCACCAGCGCCACGCGGATGGGATCGGAGGGGGACTCGCTGTTCATCACTGCTCCTGTGGGTGGGGCGGGGGTGCTAGCGGGATGGTGGCCCGTACCAGCCATCCGCCGTCGGGACGGGGGCCGGCAACGAGGTCGCCGCCCAGCATGGTGGCACGTTCGCGCAGCCCGACCAGACCGTGGCCGCCGGGGGGCGGGGCCGGCTGGGCGTCCGTCCGGCCGGGGGTGCCGGTGTCGGTGATGGTCAACTCCAGGTGGTCCGGGTGCCAGTGCACCACCACGCGCGCCGTGGCGGCGGGGCCGGCGTGCTTGAGCACGTTGGTCAGCGACTCCTGCACGATCCGGTAGATGCCCAGGCCCGTGGGTGCAGGCACCTGCTGCGGGGTGCCGAACTCCTCCAGGGACACCTCCAGCCCGGCCTGGCGCAGCGGCGTGAGCAGGGTGCGCAGGTCGTCCTGGGTGGGCTGGGGTGTCAGCGCCACCGCGCCGTCGCCGTCGCGCAGCACGCCCAGGATGCGCCGCAGGTCCGCCAGGGCGCTGCGCCCGGTGTCCGCGATCGTGGTCAGCGCGCGTTCGGCGGCGGCCGGGTCGGCGGCGGCGGCGTAACGGCCGCCGTCGGCCTGGGAGATGACCACGGACAGGGAGTGTGCGACGACGTCGTGCATCTCCCGGGCGATCCGGGCGCGTTCGGCGGCGGTGGCGATCTGGGCCTGTTGGTCGCGTTCGATCTCCAGCCGGTACGCGCGCTCGGCCAGGGCGCGCAGCCGTTCCACCCGGGCCCGGCGCACCAGCGCCAGCGCCCACACCGCCAGCACCACGGCCACCAGGAACCCGAACGTCAACCCGCCGGCGATCATCGAGTCAAGACTTGGCGAGCCGTCCAGGAACAGCAGCGCCAGGCCCTGCAGCAGGCACCCGGCCAGCGCCCCGAGCAGGCCCGCCCGCCGAGCCCAGGTGGAGCCGTACACCGTCACCGAGAACAACGAGACGAAGATGAGCACGTCCGCCGGGAGGACCGGAATGCCGGCGGTGAAGTGCACCAGGGCGGCCGCGTAGACCACGATCGCCGAGATCGCCGGGTGGCTGCGCCGGAACACCACCGCCACCGGCATGAGCACCGAGATGATCACCGCCACCGCGGCGGTAGCCGTGGGATAACCACCGAAGCCGGCGGCGACGATCGGCCCGGTGAAGAACAGTGCCAGGCCGCCCAGGACGGCATCGCCCACGGATGGTCTGGTGGGGCGGATCAGTGGCGCCGCCGCCTGGTCGAACGAGGAGGTCGGGGCGCGCCAGGTGTGGCGCCCGGGTGGGGGCTCGTTGCCCGCGTGCCGCTGCTCGGGGCCCGGTGATGCCTGCTGCCACCGCGGCGCCGGCGGTGCCTGCTGCCACTGGGATGGTGGCGGTGCGTGCTGCCGCTGGTGCGGCGGCGGCATGGGAGCGGGCGCGGACATGGCGACCACGATAGGTCGCTGCGGCGGCCGTGCCGTCGTGCTGCGGGATGATTTCCGCGGGCGGGCGTCCCCTCAGACGGGTTCGATCAGGTGCGCGCCCTGGTTGCGCACCGACCCCACCGCCCGGTCCACCTCGTACCAACTCAGCGCGGGGGAGGGGCGGCTCAGGATGTCCAGGGCGGTGTCCGCGCCCTCGCGGCGGTCCAACCAGGCACCGACCAGGTCATGGTCGAGCACGGCCGGTTCGCGTTCGTGGATCTCCTCCAGCCCGTCGCGGGCGGCCTGGGTGACGATCGTGGTGGACAGCACCCACCGGTCCGGATCGCCGGGCTCCTTGGTGGGGTCGGCCCACCAGGAGTACAGGCCTGCGAAGGCGATCGGCGCGCCGTCGGTGGGGTGGATGTAGAAGGGGGTCTTCACCGGTTTTCCCCCGCCGGCGGCCGGCTGCGTGTGCCATTCGTAGTAACCGTCGGCCACCACGATGCACCGGCGTTTCTGCAGCGGCATCGAGTAACTGCTCTTCTCCGCGATCGTCTCGGCCCGGGCGTTGATCATCCGGGCGCCGATGCTCGGGTCCTTTGCCCAGTGGGGGATGAGCCCCCAACGCGCCACGTGCATGGCCCGCACCGCCTCGTTGCTGGTGACGCTCTCGCGAGCATCCTTGGGGCGCTGCAGCACCACGCGCACCGGGTCGGTGGGGGCGATGTTGTAGCCGGCGGCGACCTGGGCGGCGGCGTCGGTGATCTTTTCGACGTCGAAGGCGTCAGCCAGATCCTGGGCGCTGCGGAACGAGGCGTACCTTCCACACATGTGCCTACTGTGCCACGCGCTCACGCAAGTATGCCCGGGGCCACTAGAGGGCGGCTCGCGCCAGCAGCACCACCCCGGCCAGCAGCGACGCGGTCAGCGTGAGTTGCTCGAACCGGCGCTGCGGCAGCACTCCCAACAGCCGGCGCCCCAGCCAGGTACCCACCAGCACCGCCGGGGCCAGCGCCAGGGTGAGCCACAGCGTCTGGGTGCTCATCAGCCCCAGCCCGGCCGAGAACGGCACCTTGGCCACGTTCACGATCAGGAAGTACCACGCGTTGGTGCCCACGAACCGCATCTTCTCCGCCCGGATCGCCAGCAGGTACAGCGCCATCACCGGCCCGGCCGCGTTGGCGACCATGGTGGTGAACCCGGCCGCCAGCCCCGTGCCCACGGTGGCCGCACGGTGCGGCCGCCCCGGAACGTTCGCCGCGGCGGGCCCGGCGGCGGGGGCGCGTGCCTTGCGGCGGCGCATCACAATCTGGATCCCGAACGCCACCAGGATGCACACCGCGATGAGCACGGTCATGGTGCGGTCATCGATGAACGCCATCACCACCGCACCGGCCGCGATCCCGGGCAGCACCGCGGGTAGCAGCTGGCGCAGCATCGACCAGTCCGCGCTGCGGCGGTACAGACCCACCGCCACCAGATCGCCGATGATCAGGATCAACAGCACCGCAGCGGTGGACTCGCGGGCCGGGATGAACATCGCGAATCCGGCGACCGCCAGCGCCCCCAGCCCGCCGATGGAGGTCTTCGCGATCCCCACCGCAAGGGCGGCGCTCGCCAGCACGATCCAGCCGAGCAGGCTGAACTCCAGACCACCCATCACGTTCCTCTCACGCCGGCCGGGGACCCTCGCGCCGAGCGACGGCGCGGACCGTCACTCACCGTAAGGCCCGCGCGGGGGAACCACTGACCGTAAGACCGGGCGGGAGGACCGTCCGGCCGACGCGGAGTCGCAGGCCCCAGGTGCGCTTATCCACAAGCACGATCCACAGTGTGGGAAGTTATCCACAGGCTGCCGCGGCGCGATGGCCGGCGCTGGCACGGTGGAGTGATGACACCGCCGTATCGACCCATGAGCAAGGTGACCGCGATCGTGCTCGCCGTCCTCGTCGTCGTCGGCTGTTCCGATCCTGCTGAGGATCCAGCCGCCGGGCAGGTCGGCAAGGCCCATAGCGCGGAGTATCCGACTGGCGCGGAGGAGTACCACGGTGACGCGGAGACGGCCCAGCCGGATGTCTTCGAGGCCCATCTGACGATGGTGGATCGTCCCGCGGAGATGGATCGCGCCGATGAGGTCGGCGCGAGTTCGGCCGCGGAGTACTTCCTCTTCGCCTACACCTACGCGTACGGCACCGGCGACACCGACCCGCTGCGGCTCCTGTCCGGGCCGGAGTGCGCGTTCTGTTCCTCCGCGGTGGCCGGCGCGAACGAGGCGCACCAGGGGGAGGGGTACATGCGTGCCGGGGACCCGATGATCACCGGGATGAGCGTCTCGGACTCCGCTGAGGACACTGAGGACTACCTGGTGTGGCTGGATGTGCAACTACCCCAGATGCGCACCTTCGATGCCGACGGTGAGGTCGTGCAGATCCACCCGGCCAGCGAGATCCGCGCGGGATTGGCGATGCTCCACACCGGCGAGCAGTGGCTGGTGCGCGGGGCGACGTTCGAGCCGGCGTCCTGAGCGCCGCGGCAACCGATGGCTCAAAACCGGGGCAGAACGAGGAAGGCTCGGCTAGGTTAGCCGGACGGTCGCTGCTGGCCGGACGGCCGGTGTGGGAGGAGGAGAGCACACGCATGGCCGACGGCGTGGGACTGCTGGAACGCGAGGTGCGGGAACTCATCCGGCGGCGAGGCCTGGATCCCATGCGCGATAACGGCGGCATCCACGAGCTGATCGCCGAAGCCGTGGCCGACTACGACGACCGTGCGCTGGTGGGACTGGTTCCGCAGTTGCCCGACCTGCGGGCCGCCGCCAAGGCGGTACACGATGCCGTCGTAGGCCTCGGGCCGCTGCAGCCCTATCTCGATGACCCGGAGGTCGAAGAGATCTGGGTGAATGAGCCCGGTAAGGTCTTCATCGCCCGCAACGGCCGGGCCGAACTCACCACCACGATCCTGGAGGCCGATGAGGTCCAGGACCTGGTGGAGCGGATGCTGCGCAGTTCGGGCCGGCGCCTGGATCTGTCCACCCCGTTCGTGGACGCCTCCCTGCCCACCGGCGAACGGGTCCATGTGGTGATCCCGGACGTGACGCGCGAGCACTGGGCGGTGAACATCCGCAAGTACATCGCACGTGCCCGCCGCCTGGAGGACCTGGTCGCGCTGGGGTCACTGACGCCCGCCGCGGCGAACTTCCTCGACGCCGCGGTAGCGAGCGGGTTGAACATCGTGGTGTGCGGGGCGACCCAGGCCGGCAAGACGACCATGGTGAACGCGCTCGCGGGTTCGGTGCCGCCCCACGAGCACATCATCACCTGCGAGGAGGTCTTCGAACTCCAGCTGGCCGCACGAGACGTGGTGGCGATGCAGTGCCGCCAGCCGAACCTGGAGGGGACCGGGGAGATCCGGTTGCGCCGGCTGGTCAAGGAGGCACTGCGGATGCGCCCGGACCGTTTGATCATCGGGGAGGTGCGGGAGGCCGAGGCGCTGGACATGCTGATCGCACTGAACGCCGGAAATCCCGGGATGTGCACCGTGCACGCCAACTCCGCCCGGGAGGCCGTCGTCAAGCTGTGCACGCTGCCGTTACTGGCCGGCGAGAACGTGTCGGCGAAGTTCGTCATTCCCACCGTGGCCTCCGCGATCGACCTGGTGGTGCATCTGACCCTGGACCGCTATGGCCGGCGTGCCACCCAGGAGATCGTGGCGCTGACCGGTCGGGTGGAGGGTGAGGTGATCGAGACCTCCCCGATCTTCACCCGCTCCGAGGCCGGGCTGAAGCGGGCCGGTGGGTTCCCGCCGCATGAGGAACGGTTCGCCCGGGCCGGCTACGACCTGCGCGAGTTGCTCGCGCCCACGGGTGAGGACCGATGGGCACGCTGACCGGATTGTTGCTGGGGGTGGGCTTGCTGTGCATCTGGTGGTCGTTCTGGCCACGAGGCCAGCAGCGGCCCCGCACCAGCCAGCGCAGCGCCCGGACCCAGGACCTCCTCATCCAGGCGGGGATGCCCGGGGTGAAACCGTGGGCCTTCCGGGGCGCCTCGATCGGTGTCGGCCTTGCCGTGGCCGTACTCGTCGGCGCCCTTGCCGCCTCGCCCACGATCGGTGCGGCGTTCGGCGTCATCGCAGCCCTGGCTCCGCATGCCTACGTGCGCGGGCGGGCACGTAAACGCCGGGCCGAACTGCGTCAACTGTGGCCCGAGGTCATCGACGACCTGATCTCGGGCATCCGCGCGGGTCTCTCCCTCCCCGAGGCGCTGATCGCGATAGCGGAGCGAGGTCCGGAGCCGATGCGGGAACCGTTCCGGCTGTTCGCCGAGGATTATCGGGCTACCGGACGATTCGTGGACGCCCTGGATCTGCTCAAGGCGCGACTGGCTGATCCGGTGGCGGACCGGCTAGTCGAGGCGTTGCGGCTGACCAGGCAGGTCGGTGGGACCGATCTGGTGCGGTTGCTGCGCACGTTGTCCCAGTTCATGCGCCAGGACCTGCGCACTCGCGGGGAACTGGAAGCGCGGCAATCCTGGACCGTCAACGGTGCCCGGTTGGCCGCCGCAGCCCCGTGGGTGGTGCTGGCACTGCTGAGCAGCCGGCCGGAGACGGCGTCCGCGTTCAACAGTCCGCTCGGGGCGCTCGTGCTGCTGGTGGGCGGCGCGGCGTCCACCGCGGCCTACGTGGCGATGGTGCGCCTCGGGCGCCTGCCGGAGGAGGTGCGGGTGCTGCGGTGATCCTCATGGACCAACCGGCCCTGACCGGGGCGGCGCTCGGCCTGGCTTTCGGGCTGGGACTGTGCCTGATTCTCTGGCGGCTCGCGGCGCGCCGAGTGCGGCTGGTGCAACGAGTGGCGCCCTACCTGCGCGAACGGCCCAGTACCTCCAGACTGTTGACCGACGCGGCAACGGTCACCCCCTTCCCCACAGTGGAGCGAATGCTGCGCCCGGTGGTGGCGGACGCCGCGGGAGTGCTGGAGCGGCTCGGCTCATCGGCCTCCGCTACCCGCCGTCGCCTGGCTCGCGCGGGTTCGGGGCTGAGTGTCGAGCAGTTCCGCGTCGAACAACTGGTCTGGGCCACCCTGGGGCTGATCGGGGGCCTGGCACTAGCACTGGTGCTGGCGGCCACCCGTGGCTCGGGCGTCATCGCCCTCGTGCTGATGGTGCTCCTGGCCACGATCGGAGGGGCGCTGGCCCGGGACCAGGCCCTGAGCCGGCAGGTCGCCCGACGCGAGCAGGCCATGGTGACCGAGTTCCCCACGGTGGCCGAACTCCTGGCGCTCGCCGTGGGTGCGGGCGAGACGCCGCTGGCCGCGTTGGACCGCGTCGCCGCCTCGATGCGGGGAGAACTGGCCGCGGAGATCCGCGTCACGCTGGCCGATATCCGCTCGGGGATTCCGCTGACCCATGCCTTGGAACGGATGGCGGACCGCACCGAACTGCCTTCGATCACTCGGTTCACCGAAGGGGTCGCGGTGGCGGTGGAACGGGGCACGCCCCTGGCTGAGGTACTGCGTGCGCAGGCCGAGGACGCCCGGGAAGTCGGCCACCGGGCGTTGATGGAGGCCGGCGGCCGCAAGGAGGTCTACATGATGATCCCGGTGGTGTTCCTGATGCTGCCGGTGGCGGTGCTGTTCGCGATCTTCCCGGGCCTGTCGGTGCTGCAGGTCGGGCTTTGACACCAGTTGATGGAAAGGAGATGACGATGACGTCGTGGCGAATGTGGTGGCGCTCGCGGGTCGGCGACCCGGAACGAGGTGATGTGCCCGGCTGGGTGTTGATCACGTTGATGACGGCCGGGCTGGTGGTGTTGATCTGGGCCCTGGCGGGTGAACTGCTGACCCAGGTCTTCCAGACCGCCATCGACCGCGTCCTGGGGGCGTGAAGGCGTCGGACGAGCGTGGCTCGGCGATTGTGGACTTCCTCCTGGTGTCCCTCCTGGTCACGGTGCTCATGCTCGGGGTGGTGCAACTGGCGCTGACGCTGCACGTGCGCAACGTCCTGATCGACTCCGCGGCTGAGGGCGCACGGTACGCGGCACTCGAGGGCCACGGTCTGGGTGAGGGGGTGTCCAGGTCCCGGGCCCTGATCAGTTCGACCCTCCCGAGTTCCTACGCCGAGCAGATCGAGGCCCAGACCATCACGCGCGACGGCGTGAGCCTGGTCGAGGTACGGGTGCGGGGCCCCGTGCCGGTCCTGGGATTGCTCGGCCCATCGGGGTGGATCGACGTGACCGGCCGGGCGGTGGCCGAATGAGAACGAGCCTGAGGGCGTGGCTCCGGCGCCTCACCCGACGGTGCGGGCCCTGCGATCGCGGCAGCGCGGTGGTGGAGTTCCTCGGGGTCTCGCTGGTCCTTCTGGTGCCGGTCATCTACCTGATCCTGGTGCTGAGCCAGGTACAGGCAGCGAGTTTCGCAGCGGAGGGCGCGGCGCGGGAGGCCGGTCGGCTGATCGCACACGCCCAGTCCTTCGACCGGGGCGTGGCCGCTGCGCGATACGCCTCGGAGCTGGCCTTCGCGGACCAGGGGATGACGGTGCGTGGTTCTGAGGTGATGCAGGTGACCTGTCAGGAGGACCCGTGTCTGACTCCCGGCGCCTATGTGCACGTGACCGTCCGTAGCGAGGTTCCGCTGCCCGGGATGCCGCCCTTTCTCTCGGGTGTGCTCCCGGCCGTGACCGAAGTGCGGGCCGAGGCGATGACGGCGATTCCGCGTTACCGGGAGACCAGCCCGTGAGGTGCACGTCCGACGACGACGCGACCGCGCCCCGGTGGCCGCGGCGACGAGCGGGTGCGGACGACGGTCAGATCATGCTGCTGTCGATCATCTACGGGTTGATCACGTTGGCGCTGGTACTCGTCGTGGCCACGGTGTCCCACCTGCACATCGAACGTAAACGCCTGTGGAGCCTGGCCGATGCCCTGGCGGCCGGCGCGGCCGATGCCGCTGACCTGGACGTGTGGTACCGCAGCGGCGGCGCCGATGGTTTGGTCCTGTCCGACGCCAGCGTGCGCGAGGCGGTAGCGGCGCAACTGGAGGCCACACCGGGAGCGGTGACCGGATCGTTCCCCGACCTGGCCTGGAGCGCCAGCAGCCCGGACGGCGAACGGGTCGACGTGACGCTGTCCGCCACCAGCCGCCCGCCGTTCGTTCCGTGGGTGTTGATTCCCTGGCGTGACGGCATCCTGATCGAGGTCACCGCGCAGGCGCAGGCGTTCGAACCGTGACCGAGGGGCGCTTGGCTGTGGTGCGCTGTGCTGACGTGGAGCCGCCGTGTCCGAAGCCCAGAAGTTGTTGTCGGGACCGGTCGATGTGGTGCTGTCCGACGATACGGTGATTCACCCGGATGAACCCTCGATCACGGCCTGGCGGCTCGGCGCCGACGGCCGGTACGGGGCGCTTCTGCGGCCTACGGCGCGGCGGGCTGCTTCTCGGGCTCGGCCATCTCGCGTTCCAGGCCGAGGCCCTCGACGTCCATGTTCGGCATGATCCGGTCCAGCCAGCCCGGGATCCACCAGGCGGCCCGGCCCAGCAGGTGCATCGTGGCGGGGATGATCAGCATCCGCACCACGAACGCATCGAACAGCACGCCCACCGCCAGGGCGAAGCCGATCGGGCGCACCAGCGCCAACTGGGAGAAGGCGAACCCGCCGAACACCGCGATCATGATGATCGCGGCGGCGCTGACCACTACCCGGCCGTTGCGGAAGCCCGCGGTGACCGCCCGGCGCGCGGGCTCGCCGTGGGCGTAGGCCTCGCGCATCCCGGACACCATGAACAACTGGTAGTCCATCGCCAGTCCGAACAGCACCCCGGTGAGCAGCAGTGGCAGGAAGTTCAGCAGCGGGCCCGGGGTGTGCACCCCGAACAACTCGCTGCCCCAGCCCCACTGGAACACCGCCGTCGTCGCTCCCAGGGCGGCGAACAGCGACAACGCCAACCCCGCCGCGGTGAGCACCGGCACCAGGATCGAGCGGAACACCACGATCAGCAGCAGCACCGACAGCCCGAACACCACCACCAGGTACACCGGCAGCGCGTCGGCCAACTGGTTGGACAGGTCGATGTTGCCCGAGGCGAAGCCGGCCACGCCCAACTCGGTGCCGTCC
>CALKWS010000396.1 GCA_938004115.1 uncultured Ruaniaceae bacterium | reverse complement strand
ATCAGCGCACGACGGCGTACGTCAGGTGGATCACGCCGTTACCGAAGCGGTGCTCATCTTCCAGTCGCAGGGCGAGGCGCTGGCGCGGGAGGAACCGGAGCCCGCCGCCCAGCACGACCGGGCACACCAGCATGCTGATCTCATCGACGAGGCCGTGCCGGAGCGCCGCCCCGGCCAGGGTCGGCCCGTCGACGGTCAGGTCAGCGGTACTGGAGGCTTTGAGTGCGGTGATGTACTCCGGATCGAACTCTCGGCGGAGCACCGTCCGTCCGGTGCCTGCCCGCTGCAGCGTGGTGGAGAACACCACCTTGTTCGCCGCCCGCCAGAGGCGTGCGAAGTTCTGTGACTCCGGGGATTGGGCCGCCACCGCAGGGTCGGTTTCCCAGACCGACATGATCTCGTACATCCGCCGCCCGTACAGGTACGTCCCCACCTGCGCGGTCTGGGCGTTGACCGCCGCAAGCGCCTCCTCGTCCGGGCGCGCCCAGGACGCGAACTCCCCGCGCTCGTCCGCCACGTAGCCGTCGAGCGAGGTGATCATCGAGTAGAGCAACTTTCCCATCGGTCGCAGTCCCTTTCGTGGCAGGCAAGGACGGTCAGCGATACGTGGCCGGCCGATCCGTGAGCGTCGGCGCCGGATCCCTGACATCCGGTTGCGATATGCAACTGGTGGAACGGTAACGTACGCTGCTTGCGTGTCGCAACCAGTTAGTTCCCGTGCGCCGGACGTGCTTCCCGTGCCTCACGGCCGCTCGGGTTGTCCGATCAACCTGAGTGCGGAGTTGCTCGGCGACCGATGGTCCCTGGTAGTGCTGCGGGACATGGTGTTCGGGGGTCATCGGCGGTTCCGGGCGCTGCTGACGAACTCGATGGAGGGCATTGCCTCCAACATCCTCGCCGCCCGGCTCGCGAAGTTGACTGCGGCCGGCTTGCTGACCCGGCACGAGGACCCGGGCCACAGCCAGAAGGTCGAGTACCGGCTCACCGAGGCCGCGATCCAACTGATCCCGGTCATGGCGCATCTGGGCCTCTGGG
>CALKWS010000395.1 GCA_938004115.1 uncultured Ruaniaceae bacterium | reverse complement strand
TCGTGCTCTCAGCGGGGCCCTGAATCACCGTGGTTGCATCGCCGCCCTCACGGTCATCCAGCGCAGGAGTATCGGCCGTGGGTGCGCCCGGCTCCTCGATGCCCTGCTCTTCGCTGCCCGGCTCCTCGCCGTCCGGCGCGCTGTGCTGCGCGATGTCTGCGGAACCGCTGTCTCCAGAGCCGCCGTCCTGGTCCTCGCCCGGCTCAGCCTCCGCCGCGCCCGCGGCGCCCAGCCGCTCCCGGACCGAGGTGCGACGGACCTCCGCCTCCGGGTAGGCAGCATCGTCCGCACCACCGGAGGTGTCCTGATCCGCCCGACCCCCGGTGGCGTCCTCGTCCAGGCCGTCCGGCCCTCGATTTGCCATCGCCACGTGTTCCCTCGATGTGTACGGGCTCGCGTGCGCCCCGGCATATCCTAACGGCCAGGCCCCTCCGGCGCCGTGCGCACACGCGGGAGGTGGCTGGGATCACAACGAAGCGGTACCCCTCACGGGAGCATTCACGCTGATCAGCCCAATGGTCGCATCCGGCCGTGGTGGTGGATCAGCCCGCCCCCGGCGCCGGGTGCCGCGACCACGCTGAGCACCTGCCCGACCACCACCTCGTGCGACCCGGCCGTTTTCGTCCACTCGGTGCGGCACTCCACCCAGGCGGTGGCCTGGTCCAACAGCGCGGCCCCGGAGTGGGGTCCGCGGTGGAACCGGACCCGATCCAGTTGCCCCACGGCGGGCCGGCCCGGGCTGGCGAGCCAGTCGGCCACCGCGAGCGCCTCCCCGTCGAGGATGCTGACGGCCCATCGCCCCGGGGGTTCGACGGCCTCGGCCAGCCGGGCGTCGGAGTGCACGCAGAACAGCACCGTGGGCGGTTCCAGGGACACCGACACCACCGAGGTGGCGGTCATCGCCAGGTCCAGGCTGCCCGCGCGGGCCGAGACCACGCACACCCCGGAGATCAGCCGGGACATCGCCAACCGGTAGGCGTCCACCCGTTCCTCGGTCCAGCCGTCCTCAGCCATCGCTGAACCACCTCCGCGGGGCCGCCAGGCCGAGCACCGACACCAGCGGCGCGCCCAGGAGCCAGATCACCCCGATCGCCTCGTTGGCCACGATCACGTCGCCGTTGCCCAGGTAGGTCATCGCGAGCACGACGACGAACAGCACCCCGGTGTAGGCCACCTGTCCGCGGCGGTCGGCCAGGGCGCGCGCCAGCACCGAGCCGGTCAGGACGGCCAGCAGCGCCAGGATCAACCCGTACGGCGCGTTCCAGCGGTGGAACACGGTGGTGATCGAGGCCAGCAGCACCGCGAGCACCCCCGCGAGGGCCAGCATCACCCCGGAGTACCAGCGCGGGTCGGCCAGCGGGCCGGTTTCCGGGCCCGTGCCGGGTGCAGGACCAGGGCCGACGTCCGGTCCGGAGCCCGGGCCGGCGCTGGATCCGGGGCCCGCGTCGGAGGTGGATCCAGATGGCTCGGCCGGGTTGCCGGCTACCCCGGGAACCCCCGCACTGGTGCCGGTCTCGGCCACCGAGGTAACGCCGTCGTGCTCACCCTGCACCAGGGCACGGAGCGCCTCGGCGCTGCCCCACCCGGGTGCGACCATGGCGGTGGCCCGTGCCGGTGCCGGTTGCAGGACATCGTTGGAGAGCCCGAACCAGCCGGCGGCATCCCCCTCGGAGTCGGCGACCAGGCCGGCATCGGTGTGCGCCGTTTGGATCTGGGTGCGGTGGGCGCTCATCGCCCGGCCGAGGGCGGTGATCACCTCGGCGCTGAGCGGCACATCCAGATCGACCTGGTCATCGGGTCGCACGATGCTCGGCCGGGAGGCCTCCGGACCGGGGACCTGCAGCGGCCCGCCGGTGTGCTCGGAGATGCGGGGACGGTCGGGGTGATCGGCCAGCCACGTCAGGGCCCGGCGAAGTTGTCCCTCGGGGCGCACCACCCACGCCACCACCGGTACACGCCAGGGGTGGGTACCGATCAGCGGGTCGTCGTCGGCCAGCGGAGCGGCGTCGGCGTCCGCGGCCAGGCGCACCGCGGCCATGGTGACCCGGTGGGAGGCGACGTGATCGGGATGGCCGTACCCGCCGTCGGGCTCATCGGTCAGCACCAGGTGCGGACGTTCGGTGCGCAGCAGGGCCGCGAGCAGCCGGGCGGTCACGTCCGGGTCGGCGAGGGAGAAGGCGTCCTCGGCCACATCGTCGGCCGGGATGGCGCGCACCGCGGTCTGGCCCGGGGGCCATTGCATCCCCGAGTCGGTGTACCGCGGCGGGCGGCGGGCGGCCAGGCCGGGTAACTCATCGAAGAAGTAGTGGCGCTGGATCCCCAGGGCCGTCAGCGCCCCGCGTAGTTCCCCGGCGCGGTGCCGTCCCAGGGCCTGCGGGTCCTCGGCGAGGTGCGCCAGATCGCGGCCGATCACCTCACCGCGCTCCCCACGGTTGGTGGTGACCAGGGTGACGTGCCCGCGGCGGGCCATCGTGGCCAGCACCGGACCGGCGGAGAGGGTCTCGTCGTCGGGGTGGGCGAACACCGCGAGGGTGCGCGGGCGGTCGCCCTCCCCGGGCACGGCCGGTGCACCCTCGGGGACGGCCTGGCTCACGCGATCTCCTCCTGCGGCGTCGGGGCGGGCGGCGGGTCAGGCCCGGCGGGCGCGGGCGGCCGCCTTGTTCCGGTCGTTGCTGTCCAGGATCACCTTACGGATGCGCACCGCGTCCGGGGTGACCTCCACGCACTCGTCGTCCCGGGCGAACTCCAGGGACTCCTCCAGGGTGAGCTGACGCGGGGCGTTCAGGCCCTCGAACACATCGGCGCTGGCCGCGCGCATGTTCGTCAGCTTCTTCTCCCGGGTGATGTTGACCTCGATGTCCTCCCCGCGGGTGTTCTCCCCCACGATCATGCCTTCGTACACCTCGGTGCCCGGGGTGATGAAGAACGTGCCGCGATCCTGCAGGTTCAACATCGCGTATGCGGTGGCCTTCCCGGCGCGATCGGCCACCAGCGAGCCGGAGGTGCGGTACTCGATCGGCCCGGCCCACGGCTGGTACCCGTCGGCGATGGAGGACGCGATGCCGGTGCCGCGGGACTCGGTGAGGAACTGGGTACGGAACCCGATCAGGCCCCGTGCTGGAATGAGGTACTCCATCCGCACCCAGCCGGTGCCGTGGTTGGTCATCGACTCCATGCGCCCGCGCCGGCCCGCCAGCAGCTGGGTGATCGCTCCCATGTACTCCTCGGGCAGGTCGATCGTCATCCGTTCGGTGGGCTCGCTGAGCACCCCGTCGATGGTGCGGGTGACCACCTGGGGCTTGCCGACGGTCAGTTCGAACCCTTCGCGGCGCATCTGCTCCACCAGGATCGCCAGCGCGAGTTCCCCGCGGCCCTGCACCTCCCAAGCGTCCGGCCGCTCGGTGGGCAGCACCCGCAGCGAGACGTTGCCCACCAGTTCGGCGTCCAAACGGTCCTTGACCTGCCTGGCGGTGACCTTGGTGCCCTTGGTGCGCCCGGCCAGCGGGGCGGTGTTGATCCCGATGGTCATGGAGATCGCCGGCTCGTCCACCGTGATCAACGGCAGCGGGCGGGGGTCGTCGGGGTCGGTGAGGGTCTCACCGATAGTGATGTCCTCGATCCCGGCGACGGCGACGATGTCACCGGGGCCGGCCTGCTCGGTGGGGATCCGCTCCAGCCCGCGGGTGCGCAGCAACTCGGAGATCCGCACCGTGGTGATCTGCCCGTCGCGGCGGGCCCAGGCCACCTGCTGGCCCTTGCGCAGGGTGCCGTTGAAGATCCGCAGCAGCGCCAACCGGCCCAGGAACGGGGAGGCGTCCAGGTTGGTCACGTGCGCCTGCAAGGTCGCCTCGTCGTCGTACGTGGGCGCGGGGATGGTGCCCAGGATCGTGCTGAACAGGGGCTCGAGGTCCTCGGCGTCGGGGAGTTCCCCGGCGGCCGGCTGGTTCAGCGAGGCGCGGCCGGCGCGGGCGGAGGCGTAGATGACCGGTACGTCCAGCACCGCGTCCAGGTCCAGGTCGGGCACCTCTTCGGTGACGTCCTCGGCCAGCGACAACAGCAGGTCGGTGGCCTCGGCGACCACCTCCTCGATACGCGAGTCCGGGCGGTCCACCTTGTTCACCACCAGGATCACCGGGAGCCGGGCGGCGAGCGCCTTGCGCAGCACGAACCTGGTCTGCGGCAGCGGTCCCTCGGAGGCGTCCACCAGCAGCACCACGCCGTCCACCATCGACAGCCCGCGCTCCACCTCGCCGCCGAAGTCGGCGTGGCCGGGGGTGTCGATGACGTTGATCCGGATGCCCTCGGGGTGGCCGGCCTGCGCCGCAGCGGGGCCGCGGTAGTCCACCGCGGTGTTCTTGGCCAGGATGGTGATGCCCTTCTCCCGCTCCAGGTCGCCGGAGTCCATCACCCGCTCCTCGTCCGGGGCGCGTTGGCCGAACGCCCCGGAGGCACGCAGCATGGCGTCGACGAGGGTGGTCTTGCCGTGGTCGACGTGGGCGACGATGGCGATGTTACGAAGGTCGCTGCGGGAGCGGGTGGGCATCAGGTCAAGCCTCGAATCCGGTGGTGGGCAGTGATCGTGCACCGGAGGGACGCGGCGCCAACGTGCGATTCTACCGGCCGGGGCCGGCAACTTTCAGCGGCGCTCGTCACAACGCCAGGCGCCGGCCAGGCCGCCGGGCACCCCCAGCCGCCGGCCCTGCGCGGGAGCACCACGCCCGGGCCGGTGCGGGTCAGATCCCGCCGCGCCCGGTGTCCCCGTACGCGCCGCCGCGGATGTCGTCCACGGCCCGGCCGCCGTCGTACTTCTCCTCCTCGGCGGCCAACTCGGCAGCCGCCGCCTCCAGCAGCGCGTCCCGGGTCTCGCGGCGCTCGCGCTGCTCCTCCGGGTCGGGCACCGGTACCGCGGCGATCAGCCGCTGGGTGTAGGGGTCCTGGGGGTCGTTGACGATCTGCGAGGACGGGCCCACTTCCACGAGCTTGCCGTGGTGCATCACCGCGATCCGGCTGGAGACCATCTCCACCACGGCCAGGTCGTGGCTGATGAACAGGCAGGCGAACCCGTGTTCACGCTGCAGGTCCTGGAACAGGCTCAGCACCTTGGCCTGCACCGACACGTCCAGGGCGGAGGTGGGCTCATCGGCCACCAGCAGCCGGGGTTCGAGGCTCAGCGCCCGGGCGATGCCCACGCGCTGGCGCTGCCCGCCGGACAACTCGTGCGGGTACCGGTTGCGCATGAACCGGGGCAGTTCCACCTGGTCGAGCAGGTCCTCGACCTGTTTGGCCAGTTCCCTGCCCTTGAGCTTGCGGTGCAGGAACAGCGGTTCACCGATGGACTCCCCGATGGGCAGCCTGGGGTTCAGCGAGGACCCGGGGTCCTGGAACACGATGCCGATCTTGCTGCGCAGCGGTTTCAGGTCCCGCGGTTTGGCACCCACCATGTTGGTGCCCACGATCTCCAGGGTGCCGCCGGACACCGGCAGCAGCCCCACCGCGGCCCGGCCGATGGTCGTCTTACCGGACCCGGACTCACCCACCAGCCCCACCACCTCGCCCGGGTTGATGGTCAGGTCCACACCGTCCACGGCCTTGAACGCCGGGATCCGGCCGCGTTTGGGATAGGTGATCTCCATCCCCTCGGCGCGCATCGCCGGGACCGGCGCCGCCGGTGCGGCTCCCTCCGCCGGGGCCGGTGCGGTGGCAGGATCCGCGGGCCGTTCGGTGGTGGTGATCGGTGGGCGGTCCGCGGCGGCCTCATCCCGGGTGCTGCCCAGGTGGGGCACGGAGGTGAGCAACTGCCGGGTGTAGGGGTGTTGCGGGTTACCGAAGATCTCCGCAGCCGTCCCTCGCTCCACGATCACGCCGTCGCGCATCACCAGGATCCGGTCGGCCATGTCCGCGACCACACCCATGTCGTGGGTGATGAGCACCACGCCGGAGTCGATCTGGTCGCGCAGGTCGCGCATCAGTTTCAGGATCTCGGCCTGGACCGTCACGTCCAGGGCGGTGGTGGGCTCATCGGCGATCAGCAGCCGCGGGTCGCACGCCAGCGCCTGGGCGATCATCGCGCGCTGGCGCTGCCCGCCGGAGAGCTGGTGGGGGTAGGAGTGGAACCGGGTCTGCGGTGATGGCATCTCCACCATCTCCAGCAGTTCGATCGCTCGCTCCTTGGCGGCCGCAGGGCCCAGGTGCAGGTGGGTGCGCAGCGTCTCCACGATCTGGAAACCGATGGTGTACACCGGGTTCAGCGCGGTCATCGGTTCCTGGAAGATCACCGCCACTTCCATGCCCCGGATACCGCGCAACTTGTCGTTGGGCATGCCGACCAGTTCCTGGTCGCCCAACTTCGCCGAGCCGGTGGCCCGTCCGTTGGGGGGAAGCAGGCCGAGCAGCGACATCGAGGACTGGGTCTTTCCCGAGCCGGACTCACCGACGATGGCGAGAACCTCACCGGGGTACACCTCGTAGTTCATGTCGATGGCGGCCTGGTGCCACTCGCCCTCGACGAAGAACTCCACGCTCAGGTCCCGCACCCTCAGGATCGGCTCGCCGATCGCCGTCGGTGCTGCCGCGTCCGCGGTCTGTGTACTCACGCCGTTTCCTTCCCTACGCTCCGACCCGTGACCGGGACGCCTGCCGTGCGCCCGGTGCCTGGATTCGGTGCCACGATGGTGCCATGGGCCCCACACACAACTTCCGGACCACGTTCGCCCGGGTGCTGACGGCCGCGGCGGGGGTGCTGATCCTGGTCGCAGCCGGTTCCAGCCTGTTCGACGGCGGTGTGTCCGCGCTGTGGCAGACGCTGCCCTTCCTGGCTGTGGGGGCCGGGTTGATCTGGGTGTTGTTCGGTAACCCGAAGGTCGAGGTGTCCGACGGCGGGGTCACGGTGGTCAACATCGTGCGGCAGGTGCACATCCCCTGGCCGACGCTGCGCGGGGTGGAGACCCGCTGGTCGTTGGCCGTGGAGACCACCACCGGCACGTTCTCCTCCTGGGCCATTCCCGCCACCAGCGGGATGAGCATGCGGATGCGCAACCCGCGCACGCAGGGCGGCCAATTGCACTCCGAGGACACGGTGCGGTCGCTGACCAGCGGCTACAACGCCGATGCGGTGGCGCTGGTGATCGCCGAACGGCTGGAGGAACTGACCAACGCCGGCCACCTGAACCGGGACACGCTGGGCCAGGTCAGCCCGCAGGTCACCTGGAACGTCCGCGAACTGGTGGTGCTGGGCGTGGTGGCCGCCCTGGTGGTGTTCCTGGTGCTCTGACCGCTGCGGCCTTAACCGCTGTGACCTCCGGTCCATCACGGGGCCACCTCGGGCCGGGAGGACCGCTCCCGCTGCAGCTTCCGCTCCGCAGCGGCGAGTTTGCGGGCCGAGGGGATGCGCCGTTGCCGTGGGTCGAACGCGTCACGCAAACCGTCCCCGATGAAGTTCACGGTCAGCGCGATCAGCACGATGAACAGACCCGGCCACCAGAACAGCCACGGGCGGGTGGCGAAGGCGGTCTCGTACTCGCTGATCAGCCAGCCCAGTGACACGTTCGGGGAGGTGATCCCGAAGCCGAGGTAACTCAGGGAGGTCTCCAGCAGGATCGCCGAGGACATCGTCAGCGTCACCGACACGATGATCACGCCCATCGCGTTGGGCAGCATGTGCTTGAAGATGATCCGCAGGTTCGAGGCACCGGCCACCCGGGCGGCGTCGACGAACTCGCGCTCGCGCAGGCTGAGGAACTCCGCGCGCACCAACCGGGACAGCCCGGTCCAGGTGATCGCGCCGATGGCCAGCGCCAGCGGCACCGGGTCGGCGGCACCGAAGATCGCCCCCAGCACCGCTCCCAGCGCGATGGTGGGCAGGGTGATGACCAGGTCGGTCATCCGCATCAGGACCTGGTCTGCGGCGCCACGGAAGAACCCGGAGATCGCGCCGATCAGCACTCCGATCAAGGTGGCCACGATGCCGATGATGACCACCACGATGATCGAGGTCTGGATCCCGCGCATCACCATCGCGAACATGTCCCGGCCGATGTCGTCCTGGCCGAACGGGTGGGGTCCGATGCCGAAACCTTCTTCGCTCCACGGCATCGTGATCGTGGGCGACCCACCCTCGTTGAAGATGCGGTACCCGTGCACCTCCGGGTCCGGACGCTCACCCGGGGCCCACTCCCACCATCCGGGCACGAACCAGAAGCCCACCGAACTGAAGCCGAGGATGACCACGGCCGCCAGCACGATCATCGCGGCGATCGCCCCGCGGTGCCGGAAGAACCGCTCCCGGACGATCTGGCCCTGGGACTTACCGACGGCGTCACGAAGTTCGAGGGCGCCCTCGCCGCGGCCGACCGACTCGTCCACCGCATCGGACAGTTCCCGGTCCTGGTCCACCGGTGGAATGTTGCTATTCATCAGGCGCTCACCCGAATCCGCGGATCAAGGGCCGCGTACAGCAGGTCCGCCACGATGTTGGCGATGATCGCCAGCGCCGCGACGATCACCAGGTACGCCATAACCGGCTCCATCACGTTTTCCTCAAGGTTGTTCAAGAACATCGTGCCCATCCCCGGCCGGGCGAAGATCCGTTCGGTGATCAGCGCCCCGCCCAGCAGGGTGATGATGTCCACCGGAACGATGGTCGCCAACGGGATCAGCGTGTTCCGGAACCCGTGGCGCATGATCACCGTGCGCTCCCCCAGGCCTTTGGCGCGCGCGGTGCGCATGTAGTCCTGGTTCATCACCTCCAACATCGAGGCGCGGGAGAACCGGGTGTAGGTGGCGAAGGAGATGAGCATCAGCGCCAGGGTTGGCAGGATCAAGTGCCCGAACGTGTTGAGGGTGACTTCCCAGAAGTTCCCCTCGAACCCGGGGGTCCGTTCCTGGAAGGTACGGATCGGGCGCCCGGAGATCCGGGAATTGGCGTTGTAGGAGGGCCAGAACTGCATGATCCGGTCCAGCAGCACCATCGCGCCCATGATCGCCGCGACGATCCCGGCCGTACGTGCCGACTGGTTCCAGTCAGGACCGCCGTAGAGCCGCCCGACGAGCACCCCGGAGGCCACGGTCACCACACCCAGTCCGAGGATGATCGGCCACCCGGTCAGGTTCGCGGCGTCCAGGGAATCGAAAAGCATGTTCACCGGGAAGTACAGCACCAGGGTGAGGCCTACCACCGTCAGCGCGGAGTACAACGCCCGGCGGTGCTCCAACCCGGTGGACAGCAGCGTGATCCCGAACGCGGCCGCCAGGCCGTTGAGGATCAGCAGCTCCGGGCCGATGTGTGGTTCGTTCCACCACCCGGTGGCCTGCAGGTAGAACAGCAGCGCGCCCACCGCGAGAGCGCCACCGGCGATGCTGATCAGGCGCCGCTGCAACGGCCCCGCGATCGCCATGGATATCAGCACCCCGGCAAGCAGTGCGACCACGATGATCGTCACCGGGGACAGGAACGGGTCGGCGAGGAAGTCGTTGTACCCGATCGCGCCCCACTGTTTGAGCAGCACCGCCACCCAGAACACCGGGAGGGAGTACAGCACGAAGGAGAAGAACACCACCAGGTAGTCGAAACCGGTGTACTGACGCAGCGCGGAGACGATGCCGACCCCGATGCCCAGGAAGATGGACAGGAAGGTGGCGGCGGTGACCAACTGGATGGTCCCGATCACCGCTCCACGGAGCTCCTCGGCGACCGGGCGGCCGGTGAGCCATGACGTGCCCGGGTCGCCGGTGATGAAGGCGCCGGCCCACATGAAGTAGCGCTCGACGGATGAGCGGTCCAGGTGAAGTTGTTCGATGCGCTCCTGAATGAGCGTGGGAGCGTCCGGGTCAGTGCTCGTGTAGAGGTCCTCGAGCGGGTCGACGGCGACGTCGACCATGAGGTAGCACAGAAATGAGGACAGGAGCAGGACCAGTGCTCCCATCAAGACCCGTCTGACGATGAACTGCAGCAACGGTTACCTCGCAGTCAACAGCGGCGGCGATCGGTGGGACGAAGTCCACCCGTGACGGTATCGCACGCGGCCGGGTTCGTGAGCCGAACTAGGAACGGACACGGCAGTGGGGGCACCGGGCTCGTAGGGCCCGGTGCCCCCACGGACTTGCGCGTGTGATCTTCTGTGGAGGTCAGGCGCTAGCGCCTCACTCCATGAACTCCCAGTCGTAGTAGTTCCAGAAGATGGTCGGCGACAGCGCGATCGGCTCCACGCCCTGCAGGCGGGAGTCGTATCCGGCGATCAACTCGTGCTGGAAGATCACCGTGCCGAAGGCTTCCTCGACCAGGATCTGCTCGATCTCGGCGAGGATGTCTGCCTGCGCCTGGGCGTCAGTCTCGGTGTTGAGCTCGTCGAAGAGTTCATCGACCCGCTCGTTGGAGAAGCCACCGAAGTTGTTCAGCCCGTCGGTGATGTAGTTCGCACCGGAGGCACCCACCGCGGTGGAGGTGGACTGCCAGCCGAACAGTGAGGCGTCGTAGATGGTGGTGTCCGACAGCAGCGAACCCCAGTTGACGTCACCGGCGTCGACCAGTTCGAACAGGCCCTCGCGCTCCACCGAGTCACGGATCAACTCGTACTGGTTGGAGCGGCGGGAGTTTGTCGGGTCGTACATGAACCGGACCGGGATCGGGGTCTCCACGCCGGCGTTCTCGATGAGCTCCACCGCGGCGTCCAGGTCGGTCTCCACCGGCCAGACCTGGTCCATCAGGTTGGTCTCGACCATCTGCTGGTAGTCCGGGGCGTCCGGAACCTGGGTGAAGGAGTGACGCACCTCAGCCTCGGGGTTCAGGGGCTGCACCTGGGTCTCCACGATCTCCTGACGCGGGATCAGATTGAGGAAGGCGTGCCGCACGTCCCGGGCAGTGTCCTCGTCCCCGCCGTAGGTCTCGGGGTCGAAGGGTCCGCCGTTGTTGAACACCAGGTCCACGTGCTCGTAGGTGGGGCCGTCACCCGAGTAGATGCCCACCAGGTCGCCCAGGCCTTCCAGCGCGGCCAGGGTGTCCGGGGTGGCCTGCGGCTGCACCAGGTGCACTTCCTGGTTCTGCAGGGCCTGGATGTGGGTCATCGGGTCACCGGAGATGGTCACCGTGATCTCGTCGATCGCGGCCGGGAAGGCCCCGTCGTAGTCCGGGTTGGCGGTCAGCGTCACGTACTGGTCACGCTGGAAGTCCGTCATCAGGTACGCACCGGAGGACAGGTAGACCAACTCGTCCTCGGGCAGGGTGTCACCGAACTGGAACCCGGTGTTCCAGAACGCGGCGATGTCGGCCAGGTCGGCCACCACGTTGTCCTGGATGGCGGTGATGACCCGCTCCTTGGCTTCCATCGGGTCGTCGATGTCCAGGGCGCGCATACCCACCACGTGGGCGGGCACGCCGACGCCGAAGGAGTACTCCCAGTCCACGTAGGGCACCGAGTAGCGCAGGCTCACGCCACGGCCGTCCTCGATGATCTCCGGGGTCTCCTCGATCAGGCCGATGGAGGTGGGCAGCACGCCGTTGAAGAAGACCTGGTTGTCCTCGGCGAGCCGCTCGGCGGCGACTTCTTGCACCTCGGCCTCGAACTCGGCCTCGGTCTCATCGTCGGGGAACTCCCACTCGCCGTCCTCGCCCTCTTCGGCGTAGTCCCCGATGAGCTCTTCCTCGACCTGCTCCATGATCGCTTCGTCGCTGTCCAGGGTGTTGACGTGCCCGGAGTGGGCGGCCCAGGCGAGCATCAGGTCCGCGGCGTCGACCGGGACCGGCTCCTCACCGCCGTACCAGTACTTGCCCTCGTTGACGACGAACTCGACGGTGATGCCGTCCTCGTCCTCCTCGGTGATCCCGAAGGTACCGAAGTCGTCGTTGTGTACGAGGTTCAGGTCCTGGTCGTAGTACCGGAAACTGTCGTTCATCAGGTGCAGGATGATCGTGTTGGCGGTGGCGTTACCGGTACGCGAGTTGTTGTTGTACTCGTAGAACGACTGGTTCCATCCGATGGTCAGCGAGGTGTCCGCGGTACCGGTGCCCTCGCCCTCACCGTCTGCCGGTTCAGTGTCTGGGTCGTCGCCTGTGCCGCCGCCGTTGCATGCGGCCAGGACGAGGGCGGCAGCTGCGGTCACCGCGGCTCCCGCCATGAATCGCCTGGTCTTCAATGTTCCTCCTATGAATGGCAGTGAGCCTCGCCCCGGACCTGTTTCCGGACGGACCTTGTGAGCCCGACGAGCGCTGTGCATCCGCCATGGACACCGGCACTGTACACATCTCGGTGCGGGTGAGGGATGAGTGTGAGTTGATTCGTATCCGCATCGTTACCGAAGTGAGATCTCCGCGTGCCCGCCGCTACCTGATCGTGACGCTGCCGCCGCTACCGCGCTGATCTGCATCTTCGCTCCAGGACGGAACCGTGCACGGGCCTCACCGGTCCGCTCGGCGCAGGCCTGATTGAAGTCGCGTCCGGTACCCGGGTGTGCTATTCCGCGGTCGGCGGCCGCGCCGCCCAAGCCGGGCCTCACCCCGCACATCACCCGTTGGGGCCGGGCCGTCATCCGCGATGCGGTCAACGTCTGGCTTCGATCAGGAACCGGGTGGCGTGCGCCACGAACGGCCCCTCGGCCTCGATCCGCTCGTGCAGGGCGCGCAACTGGGGCCGGTAGGCCGCCACCGAGAAACCGGGGACGATCCAGATCACTTTGCGCAGGAAGTGCACCACCGCGGCGATGTCGTGGAAGGTCATGCGCAGCCGGGCCGTGCGGAGGTCCTGCACCCGCAGGCCGGCCCCTTCGGCGGCGACCACGGCCCGCTCCGGGCTGCGATTCGTGGACGGTTCGAACTCACCCAGCATCGCCACGGACAGTTCGTGCACGCTGCCGGCACCGACCTGCTGCGACAGGTAGGTTCCTCCGGGGCGTAGCACGCGCGCGATCTCCTGCCACAGCACCCGGGTGGGATGGCGGGAGACGACCAGATCGAAACTGGCGGTGTCGAAGGGCAGCGGCGCGTCGTCGGCCACGTGCTCGACCTGCCCGCCGAGCGGGGCGAGCCGCCGGCGCGCCAGGGCCAGGTTCGGTGGCCAGGACTCGGTGGCCCGCAGCACTGGTGGAGCAGCCGGGATGCCGGCGAGCACCTCTGCGCCGCCGGTCTGCACATCGAGCATGGCGCGCACGCCGGCCGCCCGCCTGCCGACCAGCCGCGAATACCCCCAGGGCGGGCGTTCCTCCGTGGCCCGTCCCCGGAACCAACTGAAGTCCCACCCCTCGGTGGGCACCGCCTCGCCCTCGGCGATCAGGTCCTCGAACGTACTCATCGGTCCCATAATGGGGGTCACGAGGCAGTGAGGTCGGCGATGAACATGCGATTCGACGCCGAGATCTGGTTCTGGCGTGGTCCGGCGCCGTTCTTCTTCGTCACCGTGCCCGAACCGATCAGTGCCGACATCAGGCACGTGGCCGGCGAGGTGAGTTACGGGTGGGGCATGATCCCCGTCCGCGCGCAGATCGGGCGCACCATCTGGCGCACGGCGATGTTCCCCAGGGAGGGGTTGTACGCACTGCCGGTCAAGGCGGCGGTCCGGCGGGCGGAAATGATCGACGACGGCGACATGGTGTCGGTGCAACTCGCCCTGGACCCGACCTGAGACGCTGCGCCCGCGCCGGTGTGAACGTGCCGGTCACAACGCCGTCTTCGGGCCGCAGGTCGGGTTCCCTCGATCCGGGTCACTCACCCCGGTCCGGGTCGTCGCCCTCGGCCTGGGAGGGCCGTTCCTGCTTCTGCTGCAACTGTTCCGGATCGGTGTCGGGATCCTGGTCCGGGTCGTAGTCCGGCTCCGGTGGGCTGGTGGTCTCGCTCATGTTCCTACGATTGCACCGGGTCCGGGCCCGTGCACGCCGGGAGGGCGTTACTGGCTGCGGCGCTCCCCTTCTGCCACTGCTTGCTCGAGTTGGTCGTCGGTCAATAGCCGCTGATCGGGGTCGGCGGTGTCCTCACCGGACAGGTCAAAGTGGAGGGCTTGCATGTACGGCGTGGGGTCACCGCGGCGGTACCCCAGGAACTCCTCACCGTAGTAGTCCCGTGCCTCCTGAACGGTCTTGGCTCCGGTGACGATGTCGTGCACCAGGTTCAGCGCCAGGTTGTTGGCCTGCTCGTCATGGCATCGTGCCGAGACCAGTCCCCCGGTGCGGTCCACGGTCACACTGCCGTCGAACCGGACCACCTGGGAGACCAGGTCCGGTGGCACGCGGTAGTCGATCACCGAGGTGACCGAGTCGGTGTGCGGCACCGGGAAGTGGTGACTCTCGAACCACTTCGTGGCGATCAGCCGCTTCCACGGGCCTACCTGATGCCACAGCAGCAGACTCGCGCTCACCTCGTCCGGTTCACCGTGGGTATCGATGACGGTCTCGGCGGCTTCGCGGCTCTCCTCAGGCCAGTCCTGGATGACGTCGGCGGCCTCGGCCATGGCTCATCCCTCCTCGCGGTCGGATCAACCCAGCCTCACATCTCGGCCAGGGGCACGCACCCGGGACGACCGGGCCGCCGCGGCGCGCGTCAGACCCGCTGCTTATCCGCCTCCGGCCGCTTGTGGGCCGGCACCGGCGCAGCAGGGGGGCCGTGAGGACCGGACCCGGCGCGGCACGCCATCTCCTCGTACTCGGCGAGATAGTGCCCGAGCCAGTTTTCCCGGCGCGCACGCCGAGCCCGGCCGTAGGCGTAGGCCGTGGCCCACGGCTTGAGCCAGGCCTGTTCACCCATCCGGTAGTCGGCGCTCATCACCAGCCGCCGAGCCAGATCGGGCCGCTGGCGGTGCAGGTACCCCCGGGCCTCCTCGGCGTGCCAGGGATTGGACACGATCTTGATCCGGTGGGCGTCCTCGATCAGCGGGACGGCGTACAGGATGTTCTCCCAGGTGTTGCGGGACTGCTCCTCCAGCACGATGCGGCCGGTGTAGCCCAGTTCACGGGCGTAGCGTGCCAGCAGGGACGCCTCGGTGGTCGCCCCGACCACCGCCCCGCCGCAGCACACCAACAAGGAACTGGGTGCCTCGGCGTCGATCGAACGCAACGCCGCACGTACGCGCCACCGGTTGGTGAGGTTGAGCTTCTGATCGTCCGCGTTGCGGTATCCCAGCACCACAACGGCTTCGGTGGGCCCGCTCGCCGAGCCGGTCAACCGCCGCGAGGAGCGGAAGTGGGAGATCTCACCCCAGGCAACCAGGCCGACGATCACCGCGGCCAGGTAGAGACCGAGCATCATGCCGACCCGTTCACCGCTCCTCGGGGAGGGTACGCCGTGCCGGGCGGTTCACCCCGGCGCGGAGGTTCGATCGTGATGCCAAGGTCGCCCACGGGTACGTGACGGATCTGTTGTGATGCGTCCACAGACAAAACACTAACCGCATTCACCGGACGTGTGCGGCAACGAATCGGCAACATCTGGTGAAGCGCGCGATACTCACCGGTGAACGGGCACCGGACGGTCAGCGGTCGCGGGTCAACCGTCGTCGGCCGGCGGCTCCTGCGATCCGGGCCTCTACCCGGCGTTCCGGACGCCGACCGCGGTGCCGAGCACCAGGCCGATGGAGGTCCCGAACACCATGCCCAGCGCGGGGTTGTCCGGGAAGATCACGAAGCCGAGCGCTATCCCTACCCCGGCCCCGAGGGCCAGGAACACCCCGATCCACTGGCCCATGTGCTTCGCGGGCCCAGGCCCACGGTCCTCCTGGTCATCCCCTGCGCCGTGCTCATCGGTCATGGGTGAAAGACTATCGGCGCCTGTGCCCGGCGCGTGTCAGGACGGCGCACCCGCATCGCTCCATGGCTCGTGCCCGGCGCGTGTCAGGCGGGGATGGCCTCGGCGATCGGGGTGGA
>CALKWS010000394.1 GCA_938004115.1 uncultured Ruaniaceae bacterium | reverse complement strand
CTTCGCCGTCCCGGCGGGCTGCCCGCCGAAGTCAGCCTTGGTCGGCCGGGAGCGCCCTCCGAGCCGATCGAGGCTGACTTCGGGCGGCTACGCCAGGCCAGCGGCACCGCCCGCGCCCGCAGCGCTGGTACGCCGGGCCAGCGGCGGGCGCAGTTCGGGCCGTCGCGCCGTATGCAGCCGCTAAGGTCGGTGGGGTGCTGAACATCGGCCTCACCGGCGGGATCGCTGCAGGAAAGTCGACCATCTCCGCGGTGTTCACCGAGTTGGGCGCCCATCTGATCGACGCCGATCTGTTGGCCCGGGAGGTGGTGGAGCCCGGCACCGAGGGGCTCGCGCAGGTGGTGGCGACCTTCGGGGAGCAGATCCTCACCGCGCAGGGGGCACTGGACCGGCCCGCGCTGGGACGGCTCGTGTTCGCCGACGACGCTGCGCGGGCGCGGCTGGGGGAGATCATCCACCCGCTGGTGGGCCGGCGCACCGCCGAACTGCTCGCCCGGGTGCCGCCGGGGCAGATCGTGGTGCACGATGTGCCCCTGATCGTGGAGAACGGCCTGGCCGACCGTTACCACCTGGTGCTCGTGGCCGGCGCCGCCGAGGCCGTCCGCGCACAGCGGCTGGTGCAGAGCCGGGGGATGTCGGAGGAGGATGCGTGGGCGCGGATCCGGGCACAGACCGATGACGCCTCCCGGCGGGCCGTGGCCGACATCTGGATCAACACCGAGGCGCCGAAGGCGCAGGTGCGGACGGTGGTGGAGGAGGTGTGGCGGTCCCGGCTGGTCCCCTTCGCCCGGGGCATCGCCGACAACCGGCCTGCCGACCGGGGATCGGCGCCGGTGCGGTTGCGCCAGCCGCCGGCCCCGCCGCGAACCTGGGCAGTGCAGGCCGAGTGCCTCCTGGCCCGGATCCGCCGGCACGTGCGGGACGCGATCAGCACGGCCCACCACATCGGTTCCACCGCGGTTCCCGGCCTGCCCGCCAAGGACGTGATCGATCTGCAACTGGGGGTGGCGGACCTGGAGGCCGCCGATGCCCTGGACGAACCGCTCCGGGCCGCCGGGTACATCCTCCGCCGGGACATCGACCGGGACGAACCGCGCCCGCACGAACCAGATCCCGGCGCCTGGCGCAAACGCCTGTACACCAGCGCTGACCCCGGCCGCGCGGTCAACCTGCACGTGCGCCAGGAGGGCAGTCCGGGGTGGCGATTCGCCCTGGCGTTCCGGGACTGGCTCCGGGCCGAGGCCACCGCTCGGGAGGACTACGCCCGGGCCAAGCGAACCATCGCCGACGCCGCGACCGGCCCGGAGGACTACGCCCGGGCGAAGGAACCATGGTTCAGCGCTGCGGATCCTCGGCTGCAGGCCTGGATCGCCGGCACGAACTGGACGCCCCGCTGAGCGGCTGCGGGAGGATCAGACGATCCGCCGGGTGGCCCGGATCCCCACCAGCAGGCCGACGACGCAGGTCAGGACCGCAGTGATCACTCCCCACAGCACCGCGGCCTCGGTGAACGACCCGCCCAGCAGCGCCCGCTCGGCATCCACGATGTAGGTGAGCGGATTGAACCTGGCAGCGGTCTGCATCCAGCCCGGCCCCACCTCCAGCGGCAGCATCATCCCCGAGAGGATCAGCAGCGGGAAGATCAGCGACTGCTGCACGCTCCAGAACAGCCACTCGCGGTTCTTGGACAGCAGCGCGAGGCTGATCGACAACGCGCCCACCCCGACCCCGAACACCCCGAGCAACACCAGCCCGGCGATCAGGTGCAACGGATGGAGGGTGAACCCGAACGGAACGCACAGCACCACGATGAGCAGACCCTGGGCCACCAGCGGCGCGAACTCCTTCAGCGACCTGCCGGTGAGGATCGCCGACCGGGACAGCGGCGTGGCCAGCACCCGTTCATAGGAACCGGTCATCATCTCGTACAACAGGTTCGATCCGGACATCATCGTGCCGAACAGGGCGATCATCACGATGACACCGGGTACGAACCACTGCAGCGTCTGTGCGGTGGTGCCCCCGACGCCGCCGAAGTTGCCGACGGCGCCGGTCAGCAGCGGGGCGAACAGTCCCAGGAATACCAGCGGCTGCAGCAGTGAGAAGATCAGCGTGAACGGGTCCCGCAGGACGGTCAGGATCTCCCGGGTGAAGACCGCGCGCAGGTCGGTCAGGAAGCCGGTGGCCGGCGCACGGGCTGCCGTCGCCGGTACCGCGGGCGGGTTGATCGTGGTGTGAGCCATCAGGCGGTCTCCTCTCGAAGGCTGCGGCCGGTGAGGTTGAGGAACACGTCGTCGAGGCTGGCGCGTTTCACGTCCGCCGCGGCGACCGCCAACCCGGCCAGCCGGAGGGACTCGATGATGCGCGGTAGTTGCTCGGCCCCTCGGCCCGACCGGATGACCGCCGTGGTCCCATCGGGCCGTTCGGTGGTGTGCACTTCGTACCCCGCCAACGCCCGGTGGATCTCCTCGGGCGCATGCGTCGGCACCTGCAGGGTGATGACGTCATCGGCGTAGTCGCGTTTGAGCACATCCGGGGCAGCGTCGGCGATGATCTGTCCGTGGTCGATCACCACCACCCGTTCGGCCATGTTGTCGGCCTCGTCCAGGTAGTGCGTGGTGAGCACCAGCGTCATGTCGTAGCGCTGCCGCATCGCGGTGATGTGCTCCCACAGGTTCGCCCGGCTGTGCGGGTCCAATCCGGTGGTGGGTTCGTCCAGGAACAGCAGCGGGGGATGGTTCATCAGCCCCATCGCCACATCGAGGCGGCGGCGCTGCCCGCCGGAGAGGCTCTGCACCGTGCGCTTCTCCAGGCCTTGCAGTTCCAGGGCCAGGATCAGATCGGCCGCCCGCTGCCGGTACTCCGCGGCGGGCAGGCCGTAGAAGCGGCCCTGGTTGTGCAGTTCATCGCGCACCCGGTAGGAGTATCCGCCGCCGCTGCCCTGGCCGATATAGCCGATGTTGGCGCGCACCCGGGCCGGTGCGCTGACCACGTCATGACCGGCCACCTCGGCGGTGCCGGCCGTGGGCGGGAGCAGGCTGGTCAGCATCCGCAGCGTGGTGGACTTCCCGGCGCCGTTGGGACCCAGGAACGCCACGAGTTCCCCGCGGCCCACGTCCACGTCGACCTCCTTCACGGCATGGATCGTCTCCTTCTTGCGCTGGAACGTCTTGGTCAGGCCCCGGGCATGGATCACGGGTGCACACTCCTATTCAGGTACGCCGTACGGAAACCGCGCCAAAATTACCATACAGCGTACGGTAATGGTAGGTATTACGTGACGTGCCGTTCGGGCAGCCGCAGTGCTCGGTGGGGCCCGTGGAGCCCGCCGTGTTTGGTGAGACCAGTGCTTCGGTGAGACCCGCAGTGCTTGTGAGGAGGGTGCAGATGAATGCCGATGGCCGCGACGCTGCCCCGGATGCCCCGGATGCCCCGGATGCCCCGGATGCCCCGGATGTCCCGGATGCCCCGAGTGCCCCGAGCGTCCAGAGCGCGCCGGACGCGACCACCGCCGGGAGCGCCCAGGAGGTCCAGGGAGCCGCGGGTGACGAACCACGGGTGGTGCGCACGGCCGCCACCGACCGCAGACTCGCGCTGCTCTGGGACCCGCCGGCGCCGTCCGGACGCGGCCGCAAGCCACGCTTCGTCCTGGAGGACGTGGTCCGGGCCGCGCTACGCGTCGTGGCCCGGGAGGGCCTGGAGGCCCTGACCATGCGACGGGTCGCGGCCGAACTGGGCGTGGGCACGATGACGCTGTACACCTATGTGCCCGGCCGGGCCGAACTGCTGGACCTCATGGTGGACCGGGTGTACGCGGAGTTGCGGCTGCCGGAACCCGGGTCCGGGTGGCGGGATGAGTTGGCACGGTACGCCCGGGAACATCACCGGATGTACGTGCGCCATCCCTGGGTGCTGCAGTCCAACGTCTGGCGGACACCGCTGGCTCCCCACGTGCTGGATGCGCAGGAGTGCGGCCTGCGGATCCTGCTGGGGGCGGGGCTGCCCGCGAGGCGGGTGGTGCAGACCCTGGGCATGATCGATGCGGCCATGCAAGGGTTGGCGCGGGCAGCGGCGGCGGAGCATGCCGAGAGCACGGCCACCGGCGAGGACGTGCAGGAGTACTGGGAATCGCTCAGTGCGTTCTGGGTGGACTACTTCGACCAGGACCGGTATCCCACGATGCTGCGGGTGTACCTGGAGGGCGGGTTCGATGCCGTCTCGGATCCGCTCGAGTCGGCCCTGGAATGGATCCTGGACGGGGTCGGGACCGCGATCGGACAGGCCGCGGAAACGCACTGAGCCCGCACCGGCGGGTGCGGGCTCAGCGTGATCCGGTGCGGCGCGGAATCAGGCCAGGGTCGCCTCCAGCGTGATATCCACGGCCGCCAGCGCCTGGGAGACCGGGCAGCCGGTCCTGGCCGCCTCGGCGATGCGCTGGAAGTCCTCCTCGCCGAGCCCGTCGACCTTCGCGGTGACGCGCAGGGCGATCCCGGTGATGCCGGTGCCGGGCACGAACGACACCTCCGCGTGGGTGTCCAGCGAGGTGGGCGGAGTGCCGTTGTTGGCCAGCTCGTTGGAGAACGCCATCGAGAAGCAGGAGGCGTGCGCTGCGGCGATCAACTCCTCCGGGTTGGTGGTACCGCCACCGGGCTCGGTGCGGGCCTTCCAGGACACATCGAACGTGGCGA
Source organism: uncultured Ruaniaceae bacterium (assembly GCA_938004115.1). GTDB lineage: Bacteria > Actinomycetota > Actinomycetes > Actinomycetales > Beutenbergiaceae > CALKWS01. The sequence goes on along the minus strand of CALKWS010000394.1, from coordinate 11,133 downwards.
GGCCGGACGTGTCGAGCGTGGTGGTTCCGGAGCCGTTGAACAGGTCGCCCTTCCAGGCGGTGCTGGCCTTGCTGACCACGGTCATGGCAATCTCCTGACGATCGGGGGTAAACCTTCACCCGCCATCCTGCCCCGCCCGCCACCGGTACGCAGCCCGGCCCGCCGCGAGTACGCAGCCCGGCACGCCGCGAGTACGCAGCCCGGGCCGACGGTGTGCAGCGCTGCGGGCCCGGTCAGCGCAGGTGCGTGCGCAGGAAGCCGACGACGTCGTGCAGTTCGGCGGGGGAGAGGCCGTGCCCGACCCCGGGGTACTTCCGCGTCGTGGCAGCCAGATGCTCAGCGGCGAAGGTCCGCAGGCGCTCGGTGGCCGCCGGCGGGATGACCGGATCGGCCGGGTCGTGCCCGACGAACACCGGCGGGCGGATCTGGGCCAGGGCCGCATCACCGCCGTGCAGGCCGGGGATCGCGAACCCGGACAGCAGCACCGCGCACTGGAAGGACTCCGGCTCGTGGCGCAGCAGTTGCAGACTCATCGCCGCGCCCTGACTGAACCCCAGCAGGCCCACCGGTCCGGGACTGCGCACCTGGGCGTGCACCGCCTCCAGCCAGCGCAGCACTCCGCGCACCGCCGCGTCCGCCAGGGCCGGATCGGGATTCCCCACCCGTTGCGGATCCAGTGGGAACCACGCGTAAGCACCCGACATCCCGGGCAGGGGCAGGGGCGCGCGCAGGCTGGCGATCAGATAGTCCGGGCCTATCGCCTCGAACAGTCCGGCCAGGTCCCGCTCGTTCGATCCGAAGCCATGCAGCATCAGCAGCAACGGGCGGTCGGTGAGGGCCTCCAGCCGCTCGGCTTCGGGTACGGACCAGATGGTCGCCTGCTCATCGATGGGCAGCAGCGTCGGTGTGGTGTGCACGAGGTGAGTGTCTCCCAGGGTGCGGGTCAGGGCCGGGCCGGTGCGTCGTCGTCCGCCCGGTCCGAGACCCCGTCACCGGCGCGCTCGGCGCCACCCTCGCCGTCGTGCTTCCCGGGGGCGTCCGGGCGGGCACCGACCAGCAGCGGCCGGGGCGGGGCCTGGGTGATGCCGGCCGCCTCGTAGGACTGCCGCTCATCCAGGGTCTCGTGTTCCAGCAATGCGGCCACGATGCCGTCCAACTGCGGTCGGTACTGGCGGATGCGGCTCAGCGCCTTCTCGTAGCACTGCACGATCAACGCCCGCACCTCATCGTCCACGGTGGCCAGCAGTTGGTCCGAGGCACCGCTCTGCCGCGGGTCCCCCTCCTGCGGATACACCTGGATCGGGCCCACGGTGGGGGACATGCCCCAGCGGCCCACCATCTGCCGGGCGATCCCGGTGGCGGTCTGCAGGTCGGATTCGGCTCCGGTGGTGATGACCCCGAAGATCTCCTGCTCGGCGGCCATCCCGCCCAGGGCGCCGATGATACGGCCCTTGAGGTACTCCGCGTCGTAGCCGTACCGGTCCGACTCCGGGGTGGACAGCGTCACCCCCAGGGCCCGGCCGCGGGGGATGATGGAGATCTTGCGCACCGGGTCCGCCCCGGGCTGGACCATGCCCAGCACGGCGTGCCCGGCCTCGTGGTAGGCGGTGCGGATGCGTTCCTCCTCGGGCATCACCACGGCTCGTTCGCTGCCCAACTGCACCTTCTCCAGCGCGATGGCGAAGTCCCGCGCGCTCAGGTGGGTATCGCCCCGCTCGGCAGCCATGATCGCGGCCTCGTTGGTCAGGTGCGCCAGGTCGGCACCGGTCATGCCAGGTGTGGTCTTGGCGATCTGTTCCAGGTCCACGTCGGGACCCAACGGCTTACCGCGGGTGTGTACCCGCAGGATCTGCTCCCGGCCCACCTGGTCCGGTGGGGAGACGGTGATCTTGCGGTCGAAGCGTCCGGCGCGGGTCAGTGCGGAGTCCAGGACGTCGGAGCGGTTCGTGGCTGCGATGACCACCACGCCCTCGGCACCGCTGAACCCGTCCATCTCGGTGAGGATCTGGTTCAGCGTCTGCTCCTGCTCGGTGTTCGATCCCACCGCCTGGGTGCCCGAGCGGGACCGGCCGATGGTGTCGATCTCGTCGATGAAGATGATCGAGGGGGCCACCTTGCGGGCCTCCTCGAAGAGTTGACGGACCCGCTGGGCGCCCACACCCACGATCATCTCGATGAACTCCGACCCGCTGGCGGAGAAGAACGGCACGTCCGCCTCACCGGCGGTGGCGCGGGCGATGAGCGTCTTACCCGTCCCCGGCGGGCCCTCCAGCAGCACGCCCTTGGGCAGCGTGGCGCCGAGGCGCGTGTACCGGTCGGGTTCGCGTAGGAACGTGACCACCTGGTTGAGTTCGGCCTTCACCTCATCGATGCCCGCGACGTCGTCGAAGGTGGCGCGCACCTCCTCGGGTTCGACCGGTTTGACCTTCTTGCCGCCGCCGAGCATGCCGCCGGCGGCGCCGCCCATCGCCCGGGCCTGGCGGCGGAACAACCACACCCAGAACAGCACGATCAGGGCCAGCGGGAGCAGGGAGATGAGCAGGTTGGACAGCACCCCGCGCTCCTGCACCACGGGGGTCGCCTGCACCACCGCGTCCTGGGCTTCCAACTCGGCCAGCAGGTCGTCCTGGGCGAAGACCGGACGCTCGGTGGTGAACTGCTCGTAGTTCGCCCCGGTCTCGGGGTGGCTGGCCGGCTCGGTGAGGACGCCCTCGATGCTCTGCCCGCGGGCGTAGATCTCCTGCACGTTGCCTTCGTCGACCTGGCGGGTGAATTCCGAGTACGGCACAGTGGCCACCTGGGAACTCATCACGTCCTGGGTAGTGGTGAGACCGAACAACAGCAGCCAGCCCAGCCCGATCCACAGCACGATCCGCCACCATTTGGGCTGCGGGGGCTCGGGGTTGTCGGGTAGGCCCTCGGTGCGCCACGGGGGCACGTCGTCCTGGTCGCGCCTGTTCGGGCTGTCCAGCGCCTTGCGGGACCGTTGCTGGCCCTCGCCCGTCTCACTCATCGCGTCTCCCTATCGGTTGAACCTCCACCAGTCTATGGGCGGGTGTGCCGCCGAACCTGGCGAGACGTTCGGCGGTGGACGCGGCGTCACGGCCGGGGCGGGTGGGGCGGCGAATCCGGCAAGGCTCTTTGGGCGGAGCGTTCGGGGAGTGTGCCGAGGGTGAACCTCTTGGGCCGATGTGGGCGGGAAGTCGTAGTGTTGACGTATGCGACCAGTGACCGATCTGCAGCGCACGGTGGCACCGTTCGAGGTGGTCTCGGAGTTCACCCCCAGCGGTGACCAGCCGACGGCGATCGCGGAGCTGACCGAGCGGCTGCAGGCGGGGGAGAAGGACGTGGTGCTGCTCGGCGCCACCGGTACCGGTAAGTCCGCCACCACCGCCTGGCTGGTCGAGCAGGTGCAACGGCCCACGTTGGTGATGGCGCCGAACAAGACCCTGGCGGCCCAACTGGCCAACGAGTTCCGCGAGTTGCTGCCGAACAACGCGGTGGAGTACTTCGTCTCCTACTACGACTACTACCAGCCCGAGGCCTATGTGCCGCAGACGGACACCTACATCGAGAAGGACTCCTCGATCAACGATGAGGTGGAACGGCTGCGGCACTCGGCGACCAACTCGCTGCTGACCCGCCGGGACACGGTGGTGGTGGCCTCGGTGTCCTGCATCTACGGCCTGGGTACGCCCCAGGAGTACGTGGACCGGATGGTCCCGTTGGAGGTGGGCCAGCAGATCGACCGCGATGACATGCTGCGCCAGTTCGTCCAGATGCAGTACACCCGCAACGACATGGCCTTCACCCGCGGGACGTTCCGGGTGCGGGGGGACACGATCGAGATCATCCCGGTGTACGAGGAACTCGCCCTGCGTATCGAGATGTTCGGCGATGAGATCGAGGCGCTGTACACCCTGCACCCGCTCACCGGCGAGGTGCTGCGGCAGGAGACCCAGACCTTCCTCTTCCCGGCGTCCCACTACGTGGCCGGCCCGGAGCGGATGGAGCGGGCGATCGAGTCGATCGAGGCCGAACTGGGCGAGCACCTGGAACTGCTGGAGTCCCAGAACAAGTTGCTCGAGGCCCAGCGGTTGCGGATGCGCACCAGTTACGACATCGAGATGATGCGCCAGATCGGCACCTGTTCGGGGATCGAGAACTACTCCCGGCACATCGACGGCCGGCCGGCCGGATCGGCGCCCAACACCCTGCTGGACTTCTTCCCCGAGGACTTCCTGCTCGTCATCGACGAATCCCACGTCACAGTGCCCCAGATCGGAGCGATGTACGAGGGCGACATGTCCCGTAAACGCACCCTGGTGGACCACGGCTTCCGGCTGCCCAGCGCGATGGACAACCGCCCGTTGAAGTGGGAGGAGTTCCTCGAACGCATCGGCCAGACGGTGTACCTGTCCGCCACCCCCGGGCCCTACGAACTGTCCCAGTCCGACGGCGTGGTGGAGCAGATCATCCGTCCCACCGGGCTGGTGGACCCGGAAGTGGTGGTCAAACCCACCCGCGGTCAGATCGACGACCTGCTCGGGGAGATCCGCGAGCGTGCGGAGCGGGACGAACGCGTCCTGGTCACCACGCTGACCAAGAAGATGGCCGAGGACCTCACCGACTATCTGCTGGAGAAACAGGTACGCGTGCGGTACCTGCACTCCGAAGTGGACACCCTGCGCCGGGTGGAGTTGCTGCGCGAGTTGCGCACCGGCGTGTTCGACGTGCTGGTGGGGATCAACCTGCTGCGCGAGGGCCTGGACCTGCCCGAGGTGTCGCTGGTGGCGATCCTGGATGCGGACAAGGAAGGGTTCCTGCGGTCCGGGACGTCCCTGATCCAGACCATCGGGCGCGCGGCGCGGAACGTCTCCGGCCAGGTGCACATGTACGCCGATGAGATCACGCCCGCGATGCGCGATGCGATCGATGAGACCAACCGCCGCCGGGCGAAGCAGATCGCCTACAACGAGGAGCACGGCATCGACCCCACCCCGTTGCGCAAACGCATCGGGGACATCACCGACATGCTCGCCAGGGAGCAGGTCGATACCGCCGAACTCCTCGCCGGCGGGTACCGCCAGCAGGGCAAGGGCCGGGGGCAGGCGCCCACGCCCCGCACCGCGGGAACCGGCCGGGAGAGCCTGGCCGGCGCGGCGGCCTCCGACCTGGCCGAACTCATCCAGGAACTGTCCGATCAGATGCACACGGCCGCCGAGGAGTTGCAGTTCGAACTGGCGGCGCGCCTGCGTGATGAGATCGCCGATCTGAAGAAGGAACTGCGGCAGATGGCCGAGGCGACGGCCTAGAACCGCACGCAGACCGTCAGGGCCACGGCTCGGATCTGCCCACGCCTGGCCGTCGCCACCGTCACGTTCGGTCGCTCATCGGGCACCGCCACCCGGTCCCTCGGGCCCGACCCTGTGTGAGGGCTGCTCGGAGCGCGCCGGACCGCGCGGACCCGCACCGCGTTGCACCGGTGCCCAGACACGGCCCGGCCCCGGGGCGTCGGGCCCGGTGACGGGCCATGCGCAGTGCGCCCTTCTGTGACCAATCTGTGATCCACGGGTGCTTGACGATACGACGTGGTGAGAATACCTTTCACAACAACGCGTCGAAGCGTGAGAGGAATTTTCAGTGGTGCCAGAGTTGTCGCTGTCGGCCGATGCCCCCGTCGGGGTGATCGAGCGCATCGAAGCGATGCTGCCGCAACTGTCGGAGACGATGGCCAAGATCGGCATGCTGCTGCTGGCCGAACCCACCGCACCGCTGGAGATGTCCATCACCGACCTGGCCGAGCGGGCGGGTACCTCCCCGGCCACCGTGACACGGTTCTGCCGCCTGTTGGGTTACCCCGGCTACGTCCAGTTCCGGGTCAGCGTGGCCGCCGACGCCGCCCGCACCAGCGACGAGGAACGCCGCGCCGACATCGGTCGCACGCTGCGCCCCGACGACTCCGCCCAGGACGTCCTGCGCAACCTGCTGAACGCCCACGAACGCTCCCTGCGGGCCACCGCGGCCCTGCTGGACCTGGAGGTGTGTGCCCGGGTGGCGACACGCATCGCCGGCTGCCGGCACCTGGACATCTACGGCACCGGGGGGAGCGCGGCGATGGCCGCCGAACTGCAGAACAGGCTCTACCGGATCGGGGTCAACGCCCACGCCTGGGGCGATGTCCACGCCGGGCTGGCCAGCGCCTCGATCCAGGACGAGCGGACGGTGGCCATCGGCATCTCCAACTCCGGGCTGACCAACGAGACGATCGAGATGCTCGGCAGCGCCAAGGACTCCGGGGCATTCACCGTCGCGATCACCAACCGCCGTACCTCACCGCTGGGGCAACTGGCGGACGCGACGTTGATCGCCGCGGTTCCCGAGTTGTACCTGCACCCGGCGGACCTGTCGGCGAAGCACTCCCAGTTGTTCGTCCTCGATCTGTTGTACCTGCTGGTGGCGCAACGCAACTACGACGCGACCCTTGAACGCATCGCGGCCTCGGCGGCCGCCGTCCTGGGCCACCGCCGGCCCGACCCCACCGACCGTTTCGGCGAGGTGCCGACGCGGCCGGTGCGTGAGCAACCCCAAAGCCGGGCGAACAACCGGCAACGTTCCCGAGCCAACTGAATACCCCGCTGGGACACCGAACGTCCCAGCACTCTCCCCGAAGAAAGGTGTCAGTCATGACCAACACCGGCACGTCGGTAAACCGACGTAGCGTCCTTATTGCAGCGATGGGGCTGCCGCTTGGCGTCACCCTCGCTTCGTGTGCCACCGGAGGCGGAGGGGACGACCCCGCCGACGCCGAGCCCGCCGGCAACGGCGAGGACCAGGAAGTCGATGCCGACAACCCCTTCGGCGTGCAGCCGGATTCCGCGGTGGAAGCGGTGATCTTCGACGGCGGATACGGCATCGACTACGTCGAGAACGCCGCCGAGATCATGCAGGCGAACTTCCCGGACATGACGTTCAACGTGTCCGGCACCGTCAACATCGCCCCCGAACTCCAGCCCCGGTTCGTCGGGGGCGACCCGCCGGACCTGATCGACAACGCCGGCGCCCAGCAGATCGGGTTCACCACGATCCTCAACCAGCTCGAGGAACTCGACGACGTCATCGACGCGCCGAACCTGGAGGGTGAGATCATCCGGGACACCCTGTTCGACGGCGTGCTGGAGCCGGGCACCTACGACGGCAGGTTCGTCGCGGTGAACTACGTCCTGACCGTCTACGGCTTGTGGTACTCCGGTTCGTTGTTCGCCGAGCACGGCTGGGAGCCGCCCACGACCTGGGCGGAGGCGATGGACCTGGGCGCGGCAGCCCAGGACGAGGGCCTGTACCTGTTCTGCTGGGGTCAGGAGGCAGCGACCTACTACCAGACGCTGGCGATCGACTCGGCGATCAAGGAAGCCGGGGACGAGTTGCGGTTGTCGCTGGAGCACCTGGAGGAGGGTGCCTGGTCCCACGAGGCCCTGCAGGACGTCTTCCACGCGATGAAGGACATCATCGACGCCGGCTACTTCCTCCCCGGCGGTTCCGGCACCCAGTTCACGGCCGCTCAGGCCCAGTGGTCCCTGGAACAGCAGGCGATCCTGTACCCCTCCGGCTCCTGGATCGAGAACGAGATGGCCGACCAGACCGCCGAGGGCTTCGAGATGCGCGGATTCCCGACCATGGCGTTGTCGGACAGTCCCGCACTCGGGGCCAACGCGATCCACTCCACTGCGGGCGAGCCGTTCATCGTCCCCTCGGATGCCGAGAACGTCGCCGCCGGCAAGGAACTGCTGCGCACGATGCTCTCCCGGGAGGCAGCGGAGTACTTCGCGCGGGAGAAACTCGCCCCCACGATCGTGGCCGGCACGGTGCCGGAGGACGGCTTCGGTTCGACCGCGCTGGTTTCCCAGACGGAGATGCTGGAGCAGGCCGAGGGTGCCATCTTCACGCATGACTTCGTCAGCCGCTACGGGATGAACCAGGAGATGCTGGTGGTCTGGAACTCGTTCCTGGACGGCCAACTCAGCGTGGAGGAACTCACCAACGACCTGCAGTCGATCACCGATGGGGTGCGGGAGGACGACGCGATCGACATCATCGAGGTGACGTGACCGCGACCAGCCAGGACCCAGGGCGCGCCCTGGCGGTGGGGGCTGGACCGACGCCGGGGGGTCGCAAGGCCCCCCGGCGCCGCCGCCGCCATCCGTTGACGTTGGACTACGTGAGTTTCTTCGTCATGTTCCTCGGGCTTCCCCTGGGGCTGTTCCTGGTATTCGTGATCTGGCCGTTCGCCCAGGCGGCCTACTACTCGCTCACCAACTGGACGGGGTTCAGCGCCGATTTCGACGTCATCGGCGTGTCCAACTACCTGCGGTTGTTCAACGACGAATTGTTCCGCACCGCGGTGTGGAACAGTGCGCGGTTGGCGCTGGTGGTGCCGCTGGTCACGATCAGCATCGCGTTGATCTTCGCCAGCCTGATCACCGTGGGCGGCTCGGCGAAGGGCAACATCAGGGGCCTGGCCGGGTCGGACTTCTACCGGGTGGTGTCGTTCTTCCCCTACGCCATCCCCGCGATCGTCATCGCGCTGATGTGGCGGCTGATCTTCGACCCGAACATCGGATTGATCAACGGCGTCCTGACCGCCTTCGGCCTGGGTCAGTTCGAGTCCTACCCGTGGCTGGGCCGGGTGGCCACCGCCATGCCGGTGACCATGTTCGTGATCATCTGGGGCATGGTCGGGTTCTACATGCTGCTGTTCATCGCCGCGATCAAGGGCGTGCCGGCCGAGACCTTCGAGGCGGCGCGCCTGGACGGAGCAGGGCGGTGGCGCACCATCCGGTCCATCATCCTGCCGCTGATCCGCAACAACGTGCAGACGGCGTGGATCTACCTGGGGATCATCGCGTTGGACGGGTTCGTCTACGTCCAGGCGCTCAACCCCACCGGCGGGCCGGCGAACTCCACTTTGGTGATGTCCCAGTACCTGTTCCGCACCGCCTTCACCGATGGCCGGTTCGGGCTGGCCAGTGCGATGGGTGTGGTGCTGGCGCTGGTGACGCTGCTGTTCGCCGCCATCGTGTTCAGCGTGAACCGTGCCCTGGGTGGTCGTGACGAGAAGGGAAGTTCGGGATGAGTGCGCACACCGAATCCGCACCCCGGTCACAGGTGCGGATGTACTCCCGCGGCCGGGAAGGCGCCGACCGGCGCGTGATGGGCATCGCGCACGTCGTGCTGGCCATCTGGGCCATCATCGTGATCTTCCCGATGCTGTGGACGTTGATGTCCTCCTTCAAGGACAACACCGAGATCATCTCCTCACCCTTCGCCCTGCCCGGGTCGGTGAACTTCGACAACTACGTCACCGCCTGGACCCAGCACAACATCGGGCTGTACTTCATCAACACCGTCATCGTCGTGGGCGGGGCGCTGTTCCTGGTGATGCTGCTCGGCGCGATGTGCTCCTACATCCTGGCGCGGTATGAGTTCCCGGGCCGGATGGGCATCTACTACCTGATGCTGGCGGGCCTGACGTTCCCGATCTTCCTGGCGATCGTTCCGCTGTTCTTCGTGATGGAGAACCTCGGCATCCGCAACACCCTGCCGGGACTGATCATCGTCTACGTGGCCTTCGCCCTGCCGTTCACCGTGTTCTTCCTCTACGCCTTCTTCCGCAGCCTGCCGGTGGAGATGAGCGAAGCGGCCCAGGTGGACGGCGCCGGACACTGGCGCACGTTCTTCCAGGTGATGCTGCCGATGGCGGTACCGGGGATGGCATCGGTGGCGATCTTCAACTTCCTGGGCCTGTGGAACCAGTTCCTGCTGCCGGTGGCCCTCAATACCCGCCGGGAGAACTGGGTGCTATCCCAGGGGATCGCCTCCTTCGTCTCCCAGGCCGGTTACCGCACCGACTTCGGCTCGATGTTCGCCGCCGTGGTCATCACCGTGATCCCCGTGCTGGTCATCTACGTCATCTTCCAGCGCCGCCTGCAAGGGTCGGTCGCCCAGGGAACGATGAAGTAGACCGCCGGTATGCCCGTTCCGCCCGGACACGGGCGGAACGGGCACCGCCGAGACAGCCCCCTGCGAATCCGAGGAGTCGGCTGGTTCCCTGAACCAGCGCCGTGCCGCCATGACCGATGAACTATCCACGCCCGAGGCCACGGGCGGCCTGGCGACCGAACAGGTCGACCCTCGCTACCGCGACCTCGATCGGGCTCCCACGCTTCAGGTGCTCACCGCCATGAACGAGGCCGAGCGGTCCGTCCCGGAGGCAGTCGCCCTCGTACTGCCGGCGATCGGAGCGGTCGTGGACGCCACGGCCCTGCGCCTACGAGAGGGGGGCAGGCTCTTCTATATCGGGGCGGGAACCTCGGGCCGTCTCGGCGTCCTCGATGCCGCCGAGTGCCCCCCGACGTTCCACACCGACCCGGCGATGGTGCAGGGCATCATCGCCGGCGGACCGCAGGCGATGTTCCTCGCGGTGGAAGGCGTGGAGGACTCCGCGGACGCCGGCGCCAGCGACATCGCGGCCGCGGACGTCGGACCCGGTGACGTGGTGGTCGGTATCGCCGCCAGCGGGCGCACCCCTTACGTGCTGGGCGCCGTCGACGCCGCCTCCCGGGCCGGGGCGCTCACCGTGGGTCTGGCCTGCAACACCGGCTCCGAACTGGGACGACGGGTCGACCACGCCCTGGAGATCGAGGTCGGTGCGGAAGTTCTCGCCGGCTCCACCAGGCTCAAGGCCGGCTCGGCGACCAAGCAGGTGCTGAACATGATCTCCACCGGCGTGATGATCCGTCTGGGGAAGACCTACCAGAACCTGATGGTGGACGTGAGCGTCAACAACGCCAAACTCCGGGACCGTGCCGAGCGGTTGGTCATGTCGATCACCGGGACCAGCCGGGACCTCGCTGCCAAGGCACTGGACGCCGCCGGCCTGCGGGTACCGGTGGCAGTGCTGATGGTCCAGCGCGGCCTGGACCGGGCCGGCGCCGAGCGCGCGCTGGATCGCGCCGGGGGAGTGCTGCGCAAGGCACTCGAGGAACGCTGAACCACTTCCTAGCGTTGATCGACCCATCGTTGCGCCAAGGCGACGACGGCCCGCCGCAGGGGCTGCACCGTGAACGCAGTGCG
>CALKWS010000393.1 GCA_938004115.1 uncultured Ruaniaceae bacterium | reverse complement strand
CACCACCCCGGGCCCGCCGGCCCAACCGGTGCAGGTCGCCGACTGCGCCCACGGCGCCTGGGCGGGACCCGAACCGGTGCACCTACGGATGTGTGCCGAGCACGAGCCGGTCGAGCAAGTGGTTCCCGGCGCCGGCGGCGGTGCGGAACTGACCTTCCGGGTGAACCGGTCCAACGCGGTGCTCAACGATCTGCGCAACGGTGACTCCTGGATGCTGGAGGACACCCTGATCCTGGTGGACAACTGGGAGGACATCACCCCGCCGCAGGAGGCCCAGGAGGAGGAAGAGGAGTCCCAGCAGGAGATCCGCGACGAGGTCCCCCTCGACCGGGAGATGGACAACCGCGACCCGAACGCCGAACCGGACTCCTTCGGCGTGCGCGCCGGCCAGACCGTGCTGCTGCCGGTGCTGGACAACGACTCCGACCCGGACGGGGACCTGCTCACCGTCTCCACGTTCGAGGACGTCGCGGAGTCCTTCGGCGTCGTCAGCCACGTCATGGGCGGCCGGGCACTGCAGATCGAGGTCGACCCGCAGGCCAGCGGGGAACAGCGGTTCAGTTACACCGCCGACGACGGACGTGGCGGCTCCGACACCGCCCCGGTCACGCTGCGGGTGATACCCGCGCAACGCAACAACGCCCCGGAGCAGTTGCGGGACATCACCGCCGAGGTGGTCAGCGGCGGCACCGTGGAGGTCAACATCATGAACGATGTGCGCGACCCCGACGGTGACCCGATCTACGTCGACGGCGCCGACCACCCCGCCGGACTCGATGTGATCGCCAACCCCAACGGGCTCATCACGATCAGCGACCTGGGGCTGGAGGTCGGCCAGAAGCAGATCGAGATCTTCCTCAGCGACGGGCAGGAGATCGGCACCGCCGTCATCGACCTGGACGTCCTGCCCGAGGGCCCCCACCCGCCCACCGCGGTGTTCGACTTCGCCACGGCGTTCACCGGGCAGACCATCACCGTGGAACCGCTCGCCAACGATGTGGACCCCAACGGGCGCCCGCTGCGGCTGTCGCACGTGGAGCAGATCCCGGACGCGTCCATCGTCACCGACTACGACGGCGGCACCTTCACCTTCTCCGCCGAGTCGGCCGGCGACTACTACACCACCTACATCGTGGCCGACGACGACGGCAGTTCGGCGACCGGACTGGTGCGGATCAACGTGGTCAACCAGGACGAGGACGCCGCCCCGGTCGCCGTGGCGGATACCGCGCTGCTCCCGCCCGGCGGCACCGTGCTGGTGGACGTGCTGGAGAACGACTTCGACCCGGCCGGGGGCGTCCTCGCGGTCCAGCAGATCGACGTGCCCCCCGGGCACGGCCTGCAGGTGGCGATCATCGACCACCGGCTGCTGCGGATCTCCTCCGACCGGGCCCTGACCGAACCGGTCACCCTGGACTACACCGTGTCCAACGGCACCCAGAGCGCCTCCGGTGCGGTGCACGTCCTGCCGCTGCTGAACGCCGAATCCACCCAGCCGCCGCTCGCCGTGCGCGACGTGGCCCGGGTGCGCGCCGGGGACTACGTGACCATCCCGGTGCTCGCCAACGACTCCCATCCCAACGGGCTGGAATTCTCCCTCGACCCCGAACTCGTCGAGGAACCCGAGGACGGGCTGATGTTCGCCGCCGGGGACATGGTGCGGTTCATGGCCCCCGACACCCCGCAAACGGTGACCGGGGTGTACCGGATCGTCGATGAGACCGGCCAGTCCCACTCGGCCAGCATCACCGTCAACGTGGTGGCCAGCGGTGAGGAGTCGAACTCCCCGCCGGTGCCGGAGGACATCACCGCCCGGGCCTTCGCCGGGGAACGGGTGCGCATCCCGATCAACGTGCACGGCATCGACCCCGACGGCGACTCCGTCCAGATCCTGGGCGTGGAGACCTCCCCGGAACTGGGGCGGGTGGTGGAACAGGGGCCTGGCTACCTCGACTACCAACCGTTCACCGACTCGGTGGGGACCGATACCTTCGACTACGCCGTGCAGGACCGGCCCGGCGCGGTCTCCAGCGCCGCGATCACCGTGGGCGTGATCCCGCCGCCGGACCGGAACCGGCCACCGGTGGCCGTCCCCGATGAGATCACGGTGCTGCCGGACCGGCAGATCCAGGCCGATGTGCTCGCCAACGACACCGATCCCGACGGGGACCGGCTGGTGTTCGGTGACCCCGCCATCGTCGACGACGGCGGCCTGGAGGATGTGGGCATCCGCGACTCCACGGTGTTGTTCGGCTCCCCGTCGGAGGCCGGCACCTACCTGGTGCAGTACACGGTCAGCGACCGCAACGGGGGAGAGGACATCGGTGCGCTGACGATCAACGTGGACCCCGACGCCGATCCGCAACCACCAGTCGCGGTGGACGACCAGGTGCCCCCGGACTCGATCGTGGGCATGGAGGCCGTCACCGTCGACGTGCTCGCCAACGACTACGACCCCGACGGCAGCGTGGACTCCCTCCGGTTGTCGGTACCGGAGGGCAACCCGACGGCGCGACTGAGCGCGAACGAGCGAGAACTGCTCATCGACCTGACCCCGGAGCGTCAGGTGATCAGTTATCAGATCACCGATGAGGACGGGCTGTCCTCCTACGCCTTCGTGGAGGTGCCCGGTACCGAGGACACCGGGCCGGTGAAGCGCTCCGACGCACCCCCGATCGAGGTGGACTCCGGGGAGCCGATCGAACTGGCTCTGGAGGACTACGTCGTCTCCATGTCCGGGGACCCCGTGCAACTCACCGATTTCGCCAGCGTCCGCGCCACCAACTCCGACGGGTCCGAACTGGTCGTCGATGCCCACACGCTGACCTACACCTCCCGGGACGGCTACTACGGCCCGGCCACCATCACCTTCGAGGTCACCGATTCCCCGGATCTGAACGTCGACGGCATCCGCACCTCGGTGATCACCCTGGACATCTCGGTGCGATCCACCGAGAACGTGCCCCCTCAGATGCGCTCCGGTTCCCTGGCCCTGGAGGCCGGCGGCGATGAGGAGAACCTGAATCTGCAGCGGATCTCGGAGGATCCCGACGGGCAGGTGCACGAACTCACCTTCGACATCGCCTCGGTGCCCGCAGGCTTCGACGCACGCATCGACGACGCGAACATCCTGCACGCCTCGGCCGCAGCCGACACCCCCCGGGGGACCGAGGGTGCGGTCGAGATCGAGGTGACCGACCCGGACGGGGCGTCCATCACCGGCACCATCACCCTGACCGCTACCGGCAGCACGCGGCCGCTGATCGTGGCGAACGACGACGACGCCGGGGAGGTCCACCAGGGCCAGACCGTCACCGTCGACGTCCTCGGCAACGACTCCAACCCCTTCCCCGGTGAACCGCGCACGGTGCTGTCCGCCGCGGTGGAGACCGGGGTCGCGGAGGCCGCCGTCGCCGGGGAGTCGGTCACCTTCACCCCGGCCGAGGACTACGTGGGCCGCCTCAGCATCGTCTACACCGTGGTGGACACCACCGAGGACCCCGAACGGCAGGTGCAGGCGCGCGTCACCGCCGCGGTCCTAGGCGCCCCGGAGGCGCCGGCGCCCCCGCGGGTGGAGTCGGTCGGCAACCGCGAGGCGGTGCTCACGTGGTCCCCGCCGGCGGACAACGGGTCGCCGATCACCTCCTACCGCGTGGAGGGCGGCGGGGTGTCGCAGGCCTGCCAGAGCACCACCTGCACCATCACCGGGCTGACCAACGGCACCACCTACAACTTCACCGTCACCGCCATCAACGACGTGGGGGAGTCCCCGGCCAGCCCGCAGTCCGGTGACGCCCGGCCGGACGTGAAGCCCGAGGCGCCCGGCGCCCCGACCGTGGAGTTCGGGGAC
>CALKWS010000392.1 GCA_938004115.1 uncultured Ruaniaceae bacterium | reverse complement strand
ATCCAGGGCACCGGTGAGACGACGCCGCTCGAGGGCCGGACCGTCACCACCCGGGGCGTGGTGACCGGTGTGTACCCCGAGGGCGGCTTCCACGGCGCGTTCATCCAGACCGAGGGCACCGGCGGCGATCTGGAGGGCCATGACGCCTCGCACGGGATCTTTGTCTACGGCGGCAGCGGCTCTCCCCTACTGGACGTCAAGATCGGGGAGTTCATCGAGGTCACCGGCCGGGCCGGGGAGTACTTCGGCCTGACCCAGATCACCTACGACTCCCACGAGGTCCTCCACGTGGAGTTCGACGACGTGGTCCCGGCCCAGATCGACCTTCCCGCCCTCGAGGAGCGCGAGCCGTTCGAGAGCATGCTCATCGCGCCCCAGGGCGACTTCACCGTCACCGACACCTACCACACCAACCGGTTCGGCTGGGTGGGACTGGCCGCCGGTGACAGCCCGCTCGTGCAGCCCACCGACGTCGTGCGTCCCGGACCGGAGGCCGAGGCGCTCTTCGCCGCGAACGCCGACCGGGAGATCCGCATGGACGACGGCTCCAGCCACGACTGGACGAACTTCGACTTCGACGACCACGAGACACCGGTCGCCTACCTCACCCCGGACAACCCCGTTCGGGTGGGTGCGCCCGTAGCGTTCGAGAGCCCGGTGATCCTGGACTTCCGCCGCACCGTGGCGGGCGAGGACTCCACCTGGGCCTTCCAGCCGCAGTCCCGCCTCACCGGCGCCAATGCCGCGGAGGTCCAGCCCATCACATGGGACAACACCCGGCCCTCGGCCGAGGGCGCCCAAGAGGTGGGCGGGGACGTGACGCTCGCGGCGTTCAACGTGCTGAACTACTTCACCAGCCTCGGTGAGGACGAGGCGGGCTGCCGGTTCTACGCCGATCGGTACGGCAACCCGACGACGGCGAACTGGTGCGAGGTCCGCGGCGCCTATGACGAGGCGAACCTCGAGCGGCAGACGGAGAAGATCGTCACCGCGATCAACGCCCTGGACGCCGACGTGGTGGCGCTGCAGGAGATCGAGAACTCCATCTCGTTCGTCGCGGGCAACGAACCGGCCGACCGGGACCACGCGCTGGCCGCCCTGGTCGAGGCGCTCAACGCCGACGCCGGGCAGGACGTGTGGAACTACGTCGAGTCCGCACCGCAGTTCCCTGCAGATGAGGACGTCATCCGCAACGCCTTCATCTACCAGAGCGATGCGGTCACCACCGTGGGCGACACCAGGATCCTCTTGGACGACGAGGCGTTCCACAACGCCCGGGAACCGATGGCGCAGGAGTTCGCCCTGGTGGACGAGGCCGGCGAGGTCATCGAGAACGCGGCCACGTTCGTCGCGATCAACAACCACTTCAAGTCCAAGGGCTCGGGCAGCGGCCCGGGCAACGAGGACATCGGTGACGGTCAGGGTGCCTCGAACGCCGACCGCGTCGCCCAGGCGGAGGCACTCGTGCAGTTCGCCGACGATGTGGCCGCCGAGGCCGGGACGGACCTGATCTTCCTCGTGGGCGACTTCAACTCCTACACCATGGAAGACCCGATGATGGTCTTCGACGACGCGGGCTACACCAACATCGGCCAGACCCTCACCGACAAGTCCACCTACTCCTTCGGTTCGATGGTCGGCTCCCTGGATCACATCCTGGGCAGCCCCGCGGCCACCGAGGCGGTGACCGGGGCGGACATCTGGAACATCAACGCCTATGAGTCCATCGCATTCGAGTACAGCCGGTACAACTACAACGTCACCGACTTCCACGACGCCTCCCCCTACCGGTCCAGCGACCATGACCCGATCATCGTGGGCGTGGACCTGGTGGCGGACGAGCCGGAGCCGACCGACCCGAGCGACATGGTCGCCCGACTCGCTGCGGCCCTGGACGGGTACGTGGCCTCCGGGGACGTGGCCGGTCCGATCGCGCACCAGGTGGCGAATGCCCTGGAGCAGGCCGGCAAGCACCTGGACGGTGGGCGGATGCAGCCGGCGATCAACGCCGTGGAGCGAGTGATCCGCCATCTGGAGAACCCGAAGCGGCCGGACACGCTGAGCCAGCAGGCACGCGATGACCTGCTCCCGCAGGCACGGGACCTGCTCGCGGCGATCAACTGACCCGTGAGCGCAGGATGGGCCCTCCGGACGTGGCGGAGGGCCCGTCCCGCTTCGGCGACCCACGGGCTTCAGGGGGCCCTGCGCGCCCCTGCGCCACCACAACTCGCGCGTGAATCAGCCCTGCAGCGCCGCTCGTTGTGCCACAGTGTGGTCTGTTGATGCGACTGCCGGGCGCATGTCGCCAGGACCGACCAACGATGGCCGGAGAAGGAGTAAAGGTGAGTTCATTCCGCAGGTCCACACTTCGACGTCGTGGAGCAGCAAGCCTGGCAGGGGCATCGCTGCTCCTCGCCCCGCTGGTCGCGGTCGCCCCAGCCGCCGCCGACGACGAATCCACATCCGACGCTGCGAATACCAGCACAGAGGTCGAGGCGGACGAGGGCGCCGGCACCACCGATGATCCGACCGGGACGGTGGCCGAGGATCCAGCCGAGGGCGGCACCGACGACGATAGCGCCGAGACCGACCCGTCCGGTGAGACGGACGACGTCGATGCAACCGAAGGCGGCGAAGGTTCGGAAACAAATGGAAGCGTCGACGACGACGAGGCAGAGGCTGACGACCTGACGACGGCGCAGACCGAGGAGCCCGCCGACCGTGGGGGCACCGTGACACCGCTCCAGGCGGTCGAGATCAACCTGCTGGCGATCAACGACTTCCACGGCCGATTGTTCGATTACGACGAGGACGAGGACGGCAACGTCATCAATGACACGCTGGCCCTGGCCGGCACGATCGAGGAACTGCGCGCGGAGAGGGGTGACGAGAACACGATCTTCCTGACCGCCGGGGACGACATCGGTGCCTCGCTGTTCACCTCCGCCCTGCAGGAGGATCGCCCGACGATCGAGTTCCTCAACGCTTTGGACCTGGATGCGGCCGCGGTGGGCAACCACGAGTTCGACGCCGGGTACAACAACCTCGTAGACGATGAGGAGGGCGTCGCGAATTGGGCTGACTTCCCGCACCTGGGTGCGAACGTACGCTTCGAGGACGGCTCACCGGCGCTCGAGGAGTACCACGTCGTGGAGGACGTCGCCGGACTGGACGTGGCGATCATCGGTGCGGTTACCCAGGACACGCCGAACCTGGTGATTCCCAGCGGTGTGGAGGGTCTGGTGTTCGAGGACCCCGTGGCGGCGATCAACCGGGTCGTGGACGATCTCGTCGAGAACGACGCGGCCGACGTGATCGTGGCCTCGCTCCACGAGGGCGCGCCGAACGGTGACTCGACGTTGGCGGAGCAGGTCGCCCTGAGCGAACGGTTCGACTCGATCGTCAACGGCATCAGCGCCGAGGTGGATGCCATCTTCAACGGGCACACCCACCAGTTGTACGCCTGGGACGGCCCGATTCCCGGCGCTGCCGGCGAGTTCCGCCCGGTGGTCCAGAACGACAACTACGGCACGCACGTGGGGCAGGTGGTCCTGACGGTGGACGGAGACACCGGCGACGTGCTGGAGTACAGCGCACGGAACGTGCCGGTGACGGACACTCCGCTGGCCGAGTTGCTCGACACCTACCCCCGGGTAGTCGCCGCCCAGGCCGTACTGGACGAGGCGCTGGAGATGGCCGATGAGATCGGCAGCCAGGTCATCGGTTCGGTGACCGCCGACATCACCACCGCACACATCAACGGCAACCGCGATGACCGCTCCAGCGAGTCCACCCTGGGCAACCTGGTGGGCAACATGCTGCGTGATCAACTCAGCGCCGAGCACCTGGGCGGCGCCGAGATCGGGGTGACGAACCCCGGCGGGCTCCGGGCCGAGTTGCTCTACGGCGAGAACGGCGACATCACCTTCGCCGAGGCCAACGCGGTGCTGCCGTTCCTCAACGACCTGTGGACCGTGACGCTGACCGGAGCACAGTTCGTCGAGATGCTCGAGCAGCAATGGCCTCGCGAGGGTCGCGGTCACCTGCACCTGGGGCTGTCGGACAACGTGTCCTACACCTTCGATCCCGATGCGGGCGAGGGCGAACGGATCACCTCCGTGATGATCGACGGTC
>CALKWS010000391.1 GCA_938004115.1 uncultured Ruaniaceae bacterium | reverse complement strand
GACGCCGATGACGAAGGTGAGGAACAGCATGACCAGGACCGATGCGAGACCCGCACCGTAATAGCCCATGGGATCGGGCATGGGACCTCTCCTCTTTCTCGTTGGAGTATCTCCGCGGCAGCCTCCCAGCACTCGCTCACACGCCGCTCGCATCACGCCTCTGCGTCGGGGACAGATCCGCGGCGGCAGGATCCGCGGTGACCTGCCGGCCACCGATAGTCCGCTGGCTGGAATAGAAGCCCCGGTCAGGCAGGTTGCCGAAGAGGGGAGACCTACTCCCGCGATCACCTCACCGATACGCCCGAAGGAAGTTGCCTGCGTTGTCCGTCCCCTTGAGCATTCTCGATCTCGTGTCCATCTCCGAAGGCTGCACCGCTCGCGACGCCATCCAGGCCTCGATGGACTCCGCGCGCCTGGCCGATCGACTGGGCTACCGCAGGTTGTGGTTCGCCGAGCACCACAACACCCCGAACCTGGCCGCCAGTTCCACCGCGCTGCTGATCTCCCAGGCGGCTACCGCCACCGAACGGATCCGGGTGGGCTCCGGCGGGGTCATGCTGCCCAATCACGCCCCGCTGATGGTGGCGGAACAGTACGGGACGCTGGCCAACATGCACGGCGACCGCATTGACCTGGGCCTGGGGCGCGCCCCCGGAACCGATCAGATGACCGCGCAGGCACTGAACAGGTCCTCCGCCGAGCCGCAGGCCTTCGCGCAGAGCATCTATGACATGCAGGGTTGGTTCAGCAAGGACGGCACCGCTCGCAGCATGCCGATCGTCTCCGCGGTGTCCGCCGGTACCGAGGTCCCGATCTGGGTGCTCGGCTCCACCGTGAACGGCGCCTCGATCGCCGGACAGCTCGGACTGCCGTTCTCCATCGCCTCCCACTTCGCGCCGGACCAGGTGACCGAGGCCATCGCGGTGTACCGGGAGGCCTTCACCACCGAGGCCCCCACCGCCCAGATCGACGAGCCCTACGTGATGGCCGGTATCAATGTCATGGTTGCCGACACCGACGAGGACGCGCAGCGGGAGTTCACCGTGGTGCAGCAGATGTTCCAGGATGTCGTGACCGGCCGGCGCCGGTTGCTGCAACCCCCGGTGGACCCGACCACCCTGGCCGGTCGGGGTGGCGCCGATCAGAACATGCTGCGGATCAAGGCGGTGGGCGCAC
>CALKWS010000390.1 GCA_938004115.1 uncultured Ruaniaceae bacterium | reverse complement strand
CGTTCTCATGTCCCAGGGTGTAGGGCAGCGTCGGTTGCTGCAACGGTTCCCACTGGCCCTCGATGACGTGCAGGTCGGTCCGGCACAGCCCGGCGGCGCCCACCCGCACCACCACATCCCACGGGCCCCGCACCTGGGGTTCGGGCACGTCGTCCAGGGTGGGCACGCGGTGATACTCGTGGATCCTGACAGCCTTCATCGGGCGCTCCTCTCGTCGTCGGTGACGCGGGCCCGGACGCGGTGCGTGGACTCGCGACCCTTCCATCCACAGTAGCCAC
Organism: uncultured Ruaniaceae bacterium; assembly: GCA_938004115.1. GTDB lineage: Bacteria > Actinomycetota > Actinomycetes > Actinomycetales > Beutenbergiaceae > CALKWS01. Next base: position 5,692 of record CALKWS010000390.1, on the reverse strand, counting down.
GAGCACCTCCCCGTGCCCGTGCTGGGTCGCGCCGGTGGTGCGGACCTGGGAGCCGATCATGCCGCGATGGCCAGGTCATGCCGAGAAGGTGAACCGGATCTCCTTCGGCATGATGTGAACGGCGGTGAACTGCGGGTCCGGGACGATCTCGTGCCAGACGTCGGCCGGGATCACGAGACTGTCTCCGGCGCCCATCCGGTGGCCGGTGTCCGGGAACTGCACCACGCACCTCCCGCGGGTGAGCACCAGGACCGACTCGACGGAGGCCTTGTGCCGGGGCCAGGCCACCCCGGGCGCGGCCTCCATCCGCTTGGTCTCGAACAGCGTGCCCTCCTCGAGGGCCGTTACCTGTGGCCGCGCTGCCTGCGTCATTGCCCTGCTGCCTTTTCGTCTCGGCGGTGTCCGTGAGCCTCTGAGGGTGCCACACTGCCAGGGTGCCTGAGGTGGTCACCGTGCCGATCGAGGACGGGTCGCTGGAGGCGGAGGTGTACGGCAGCGGTACGCCGTCCGTGCTGGTGATCCAGACGGCGCTGCTGGTCAGCGAACTGGCGCCGCTGAGCAGGGCTCTGGCCGTACCCGGGGCCTCGGCCGCCGTCGTTCACTGTCACCGGCGGGGCTACGGCGGGAGCAGCCCGGTGGCGCCGGGGGCCGCCATGGCCGATCTCGTAGCCGATGTGCATCAACTCATCGGCGCACTGGGGCTTGCCCCGGTGCACGTGGTCGGGGCGAGTTTCAGCAGCGCGATCGCCCTGGCCCTGGCTGCCTCCCACCCACGCGACGTGCACACCCTCACCGTGGTCGAGCCGCCCCCGGTCCAGGGCCCCACCGTGGCACAGTTCCGCGCCAGCGCCGCCGGGATGCTGGCCCTGTTCGACGCCCGCGGCGCAGGCGACGCACTGGATGACTTCCAGCACGCCCTGGTGGGCCCGGACTGGCGGGATTGGTACGAGGCCGCGCAGCCGGGGTCGGTGGCCCAGATGGAGCGGGACGCCGCCACGTTCTTCGCCTCGGACGTGCCCGCACTGCTGAACTGGGAAACCGGGCATAGCGCGCTCGGCCGGATCCGGTGCCCGGTGCTCCATGTGGGCGGGCAGGCCACCGATCCATGGTTCCGTGAGGCCGGCGAGGTGTTGCGGCGATGGCTGCCTCACCTGGAGCACGTGATGGTCCCGGGCGCCGGGCACCTGCTGGCGACCACCCACACCGACGAGGCGGCCCGGATCATCCGCGACTTCATCCGTCGGCACCCGCTCCCGGCCGCCGGGCGGTGAGCCCAGGACCATCCTGGTGGAGCCTGGTGCACCGGGCCGCTGGCGGTCTACGCTCCTGCCACACCCCGACGAAGGGACTTCGCGATGTCGCAGCCGATGCCCGCATGGGAACCGCCGCTGGCCGGCGATGAGGCAGGCCACGTGGTCGGCTCGTTGGAGCGCCTTCGGGCCACGTTCCGGTGGAAGGCCGATGGGCTGACCGTGGACCAGTTGCGCGCCCGGGTGCTACCGAGCACGGACCTGACCATCGGCGGCCTGCTCAAGCACCTGGCTGTCTGTGAGGACGACGTGTTCGCGTGGAAGTTCGCCGGCGGCCCGCCGGAGACGCGCATGGGTATCCCGGAGGACGCCGACCCGCATCAGTGGCAGTTCACCGTGGGGACCACGGAGACGGCCGACGACGTCTACGGGCTGTGGGATTCCGCCGTCGGCCGCTCCCGTGCCCGCCTGCGGGACGCGCTGGCCGACGGCGGGTTGGACCAACCGGCGCACCTGGACTTCGATGGTGCGCACCTGAGCCTGCGGCGCCTGGTGTTCGACCTCATCGAGGAGTACGGCCGGCACACCGGGCACATGGATCTGCTGCGGGAGGCCATCGACGGGCGGGTCGGGGAGGATCCCCCGCCGGAGTGGCCCATGCCCGCTGTCTGACCGCGACCACCGACCGCCGCGCGGCGGCCACCGACCACCGAAGTCAGCATTGATCGGGTGAAACCACCGCTTCAGCCGATCAATGCTGACCTCGGCCGGCCAGGGCGCGGGCTTCCGGCTAGGAAGTGGGCTCCCGGCTACGAGGCGGGCTTCTTGAGCCCGAGGTCGAGCGCCTCGTTCCGGTGGTGCCCGAACTTCTCCCGGAGGAAGTTGCCCCTGGTGGTCAGTTCCGCCGTGGTCCGGCTGTGCCGGCTCGCGTGCAGGGCCTTGGCCTGTGCGCTGAGGAGCTCGAGTTGTTCGGCCAGTTCCTCCCTCGGCGTGCGTCCGCCCGGCTGGCGGGCATCGACCATCCCCGGCGGGATCGCCAGATACGTGTTCAGCACCCCGGGCAGGTACTCGCGCACGATGGCGTCCAGTTCGTACTCGAACCGGGCGTCCCCGGACGGCTCCAGCCGCTCCGCCTCGATCACGCCGTCCAGGAGCCGGCACGTCTCCTGCAGGGTCTCATACGCGCTCGGGGGGAGCCGGAGCCGGCTCTGCCTGCCCCGCGCGCGGACCCAGCCCAGGGCCGCGGCCCGGCCCTCCGGTCCCTCGAGTGCCGCCTCCGGCGGGGGCGCGGCGGCCACCTCTACCTGCTCCTGCGGCTCGGGCGGGATGAACCGGTGCCACCAGCGGCGCCGGGCCGGGAGCCACAGGTCGCGCAGGTGCCAGGCGCGCACCCCGGAGATGCCCATCGACGCCAGGGCGAGCAGACCGCCGAGTCCGATGACGTCGAGCACGAAGACGCCCACCGAGAATCCGGCGGCGTAGATCAGACCCTCCAGGGCCACGCGGACGTTCTTCTTCACCCCGCCGATCACCAGCACCAGGTAGGCCAGCAGCGGCAGGAAGACGACGACGGCGCCCACCTTGACGATGTTGCCCAGGGTCCAGCGTGACATCGTCAGCCTCCCTCGGCTCCGGTATCGGGGGCATCGGCGGAGCGGCTGCGCTCGAGCTGGAGACGGCTGCGGTTCACCTGTCCCTCCAGCACCGCCACGGTCTGCTTCATCGCCTGAGTGGCCTCGACCTTGTACCGGTCGATCTCGTCCAGGGCCTGGAACACGTTGTCGAAGGCCTGCTGCAACTTGGCCAGGTCGACCGTGGCCCGGGAGGCCTGCTCGTGGATCGCCGCGCCCTGGGAGCGCAGCAGTTCGGAGGTGGAGACGATCATGTCCGACGTGGTGGAGTTCAGCGCGTCGATCTGGGACAGCACGATCTGCTGCTGGGCGAGGGCCTGGGACACGATCACCGCGACCCGCAGGGCCGCCAGGGTGGTGTCCAGGGCGCGGTCCACGCCCTTGATGAGTTCGGTGTTGTTCTTCTTCACCACGTCCAGCGCCAGGTAGCCCTGCACGGAGACCGCCATCTGGGTCATCAGGTCCTGGTGGCGCTGGCGGGCGTAGAACAGGGCGTCGGACTCCAGGGTGGTGGCCTCGTCCGTCTTCCCCTCGGCCCGCAGGGCGGCGATCCGCTGCTCCAGCCCGTCGCTGAGGTGCCGGGCCAGCACGGCGTAGTTCGCGAGCCGTCCGAGGGCGTCCCACAGGTGGTCGCGCTCGGTCTGGATGGCGGCATTGTCCATCCGCAACTCGTCCTGACCGCCCTTGAGCGCCTTGGTGATGGCGTCCAGTTGGTCCTGCGCCGACTCGTACTTGCGGAAGTAGCGCTCCAGCGGCCGACCGCCGGGCAGGAATCTCAGCAGACGCTTGCTCCCGGTGAGGTCGTGCCGGTTCGGGTCGAGTTCGGAGACGATCTCGCGCAGTTCCGCCAGGCTGCTGCCGGTGCGGGAGGCGGGATCCTCACCGGTCCCGGCGAGTGCCGCCGCGGGCCGCTGGAGCATTCGGTTGGATGACTCGGCGGCCTGGTTCATGGTGTCCTCGCCCAGGCGCGTCAACTGCGCCATCTTGGTCTGGAACTCCGGGCTGTGCAGCGGGGCAGCGAGGAGGTCGTCGAGGAACTCCTCGGCCCGTTGCGCGTGCTGGCGCTGGGTCTCGGCGTCGACCAGGACGATTCCGCCGACCTTCTCCGGTTCGTGGACCTCCGCCTCGGCGGCCGGCTGGGGCGGCTCCAGTTCCAGCGGGTTGTCGACTGCTGGAGGCTGATTGGCTGGATGCTGATTCTCGCCAAGGTCGAGCGGGTTCGACATCGGGGCACTCCTCAGGCTGCGGAACTCATGCCCATTGTCTCAGCATTGGAGCCGATCGGAGCAACGAAATCCCTCGGAGGCACGCCTGAGGCGGCTGGACCCCGCCGAGATCAGCCTTACTCGACCTTCAGTGCAGTTTGGGCCGATCAATGCTGACTTCGCCGGGGCACCGAAGGCGCCGGCCCCGGCGGACGCATATCCTGGAGCGGGTGAGCCCCACCACCCGCCTCTATGACGCGCTGATGAAGCGCGATCCGGAGGCCGAACGCGACCTGGACCCCCAGACGCGCGCCGACCTGCCGCGCAACGCCACCCGCCTGGTGGGCGCCCACGCCCTGCAGAGCAGCGGGGACCAGACCGTCAACGCCTCCACCGTGCTGCCGTGGTTGTTCCACGCGCTCGGGGTCCCCGCGGCGCTGACCGGGTTGCTGGTGCCGATCCGCGAGTCCGGGTCGATGCTCCCGCAGGCCATGCTCACCCCGGTGGTGCTGCGGGTGCGGGAGCGCAAGTGGGTGTTCGTCACCGGTGCCCTGATCCAGGCGTTCGCGGTGGCGGCCATGGCGCTGATCGCCGCGGTCGGGTCCGGGCTCGGTGCGGGCATCGCCATCCTCGTTGCCCTCGCGGTCTTCTCCCTCGGCCGGTCGCTGACCTCGATGTCCTCCAAGGACGTCCAGGGCCGCACCCTGCCGAAGGGACAACGCGGGCAGATCAACGGCCTGTCCACCACGGCGGCCGGGATCGTGGCCATCACCCTGGGCCTGGCCCTGCGCGTGCTGGGCGGCGGGCAACTGTCCGCCGGCCAGATCGCCTGGCTGCTGGCGGCCGGAGCGGTGCTCTGGGTGGCCGCGGCCGTGGTCTACGCCGGGGTGCGCGAGCCGGTCGAGCACAGGACGGCCGACGGCGGGGCGGCCGACGGCGGGGCGGCCGCTGCGCAGGACTCACCTACGCAGGGCGACGCGCGGGCGGAACCGCGAGCGCCGTCGTCGAACTGGCTGGCCGACTCCGTGCAGTTGCTGCGCGAGGACAAGCCCTTCCGCCACTTCGTGGTGGTGCGCAGCCTGCTGCTGGTCTCGGCGCTCAGCCCGCCGTTCCTGGTGAGTCTGGCGGCCACCACCGGAGCCGGTGCGATCAGCGGACTGGGCGGCTTCGTGATCGCCTCCGGCCTGTCGGCACTGGTCGGCGGACCGATCGCCGGCCGGTTGGCCGACCGGTCCAGCCGCACCCTGATGGCCGCCGGCGCGGCAACCGCCTCGGCGCTGCTGGTCGTGGTGGTGGTGCTGACGCAGTTACCCGGCTTCGACGGCGCGAGCCTCTGGGGCGCGGCGCTATTCGTGGTGTCCTATTTCGCGCTGACGTTGATCCACACCGGCGTGCGGGTGGGCCGCAAGACCTACCTGGTGGACATGGCCGAGGGCGACCGGCGCACCCGGTACGTGGCGGTGTCCAACTCGGCGATGGGCATCATCCTGCTGCTCGCCGGCGGCCTCAGCACGGGCCTGTCCACCCTCGGGGTGCACTGGGCGCTGGTGTTCCTGGCCGGGCTGGGTCTGCTCGGCGTCATCGCCGCCCGGCGGCTGCCCGAGGT
>CALKWS010000389.1 GCA_938004115.1 uncultured Ruaniaceae bacterium | reverse complement strand
CCAACGGTTGGGCACCCTGGAACAGCGGTAGCGGCTGCCCCTTGATCACCGCCACGACCGTCGGAGCCGCCTGCACCTGGAACGCCTGGGCGATCTGCGGATGTGCCTCCACATCCACCCGGCCGAGAAGGAACCGGCCGCCGTACTCACCGGCGAGGGTCTGCAGATTGGCACTCAGTTCACTGGACGCCGGCGACCGCGGCGCGCGCAGATCGATGATCACCGGCACCTGCAGCGATCGCTGCACGATGTCCTGGAACGTCTGCAGCGTCACCTCCACCACTGCAGCGTTGGCCGGCGTGCTCTCACCGCCCTCGGACGGCGGCGGGGCGGCGAGGCTGGACAGGTCCACTGCGCCACGCAGGTTGAGGGAGGGTTGACTCATCGCACGGTACCTCGCTGGTTCACAGGCTCACTCCTCGGAGACAGAACCCAGGACCCGCTCCACACCGAGTACGGTGATCTGCGCGTCCTCCTGCTCCGCTGGCACGTACAGCGCCACCATCACATGGTATGTGCCCTGCAGGCTCTGGTTCACCTCGCCGTCGGCCTCCGACAGCGCGGCCAACTGACCGCCCACCTCGATCTCCCCGCCGTCCTCGGTCTTGGTGAACGTCTGCTGGGTGCGCATCGCCCCGATGGTGATCACACCGCCGTCCGCCGTTCCGATCGCGTGGGTGTGTTCGTCCTGCACGGTGGTCTCGTGGCTGAACTCCCCCGCGGCCTCCACGTTCTCGGCCAGGTTGTTGGCCTCCTGCTGCACCAGTTCGCGGAACGGCTCCTCGGCGAACTGGTCCGCGAACTCGCTGTCGTCGCCCTCGGTGAGCAGGTCGGCGTAGTTCTCCAGTGCCTGGGCCGGACTGGTCAGGAAACTGTCGTCCTCGGGGTCCACCGGGGTGCTGCCCATCTCGGCGATCTCGGTCGGCGGCATGGTCACGCCCGGCAGGAGACGCACCCAGGAGAACATCTGGTAGGGCGAGCGCGGGTCCTCCTGCCGCAGCCCGATCAGCAGCGGGGTGTTGGCCTCATCCGGGATCTCGGTGACGACGAACACCGAGCGCGGCCACTCAGCCGCGGCCGAGACGATCGCCACCTCGTCACGGGTGGTGAGTGGCTGTAACGAGGTCTCGTCGTCGGTGTCCGCCGTCGCACTGCGCAAGCGGTACTCAGCCGTGCGCACGGTCAACGCCGGGTCGTCCATCCGGGCGTCCAGGAGTTCGGCGTCGCCTTCCTCATCGGCTCGTTCGATGTGCTCCTCGATGTCGCTGAGCACCCGTTCCATCCGCGGTGCGTCCAGGACCGGCTGATCCACGGTGGGCTCCGGCTCTGGGGTCACCGCAGGGATCTCCGGCGTACACGCGATGAGGGTCGCGGTGAGGCCGGCGGCACACGCGGCAATGAGCGAACGACGACGTCTCATCAGTTCCGCCGACCTCCTTCGGCTCCCGTGGGTCGTCCGGGTGTTCGTGCGGGCCCGCCGGACGTCTGCGTCGGCAGTTCCGCCGTCTCCTCGGCGCCGGCGGCCGTGAACGGCCGCTGTCCAGGCTCCTGCACGATCCCCCAGGTCTTACGCCACCGGGCACCGGAAATGTGCGGATCCGGTTCCTGCTCATCGTCGCTGTCCGGTTCCGGCGCCGCCTGGACCTGCGGCTCGGGCTCTTCCTCGAGGGCCGCTCGGGCGAACCGCCGCCACCATGGCAGCGGTTTGCCCGTCGTCCGGTCGTGCTCGTTCTCCGCGTCGCCGCCGGCCGCCCCATGGTCGTTGGTGCCGCCGGACAGGACGGCGTCCAGGCCGCCGGTTTCGTCACCGGCCGAGTCCCGGACGGTGGTTCGAGCGCCTGAACCGTATACCCCGGTGGTCCCGGCGCTCCCCGGGCCGCGGCTGGAAGCCACCCAGTCGGACAGTTCGGCTCCGGCGCCTCCGCCGGGCCGTTCATCACCGTCCGCTGCTTGGCCCGGCCCGAGTGTGGCGGCCCCGTCCGCGCTCGGGTTGTTCCCGCGGCCGGTGCCTGCACCCAGGTCATTCCCGCGACCGGTGCCTGCGCCCAGGTCGCTCCCGCGGCCGGTGCCTGCGTCCGAGTCGTTCCCCGGACCGGCGTCTGCCTCCGGTGCCTGGTCGGCGTCGCCCTGGTCGCCGTCCGTGCGCCCGCCGAACGGCCACCACCGGCGGCGGGTCTTGGCCCGTTCGGCCTCCAGCCGCGCCTTTTCCCGTTCTCGCAGTTCCCGCCGGGTCATCGGGGTGCCATCGGGTTTGAGCAGGCCGCTGGGAAGTTCGCCGGTGTCCGCGCTGGAGGACACCGTCGGAGCGCCCGGGCTGGAGGCCGAGGTTGCCTCCGACGACGTGGTTCCGGCGACCGGTGCGATCGTCTCGGTGGCGTCATCCGGTGCGCTGGTGCGGCTCTCGGCCGTCTCGTCGGACTCAGCGGATTCGGTGGTCTCGGCCGCGGTCACCGATGGCCAGCCCAAGCGTTGGGCGTAGGTCAGTTCCTCCTCCGGAACGTCCTCGCGGTGACGCGCGGGCGGACGGGCCGGGATGGCGGCGGCTGCTGCCTGCGCGGCCCGGGCCTGGCGGGCGCGAGCGGCCTCCCGGTCCGCGAGCAGGAAGATCACCAGGGCGGCCGCACCGCCGAGGACCAGGACGACGCCGATGATCGTCCCCGGAACGAGCAACGGGGTAGGCACCTCCCGTTCCCACGTGAGCTCCACCCGCGGGGCGGCTCCGGTGCCGTCGGTGGCGGCCAGCAGTACCCACCGACCCGGGACGGCCGTCCATTCGTACGTCACCTCACCGGTGCCGGTGACCTCCTCGAGCCACAGGTCCGAACCGGCCGGGTCCGGCAGCGACTCGTCACCTTCCGCACCTTCCTCGGCGGCGCTGTCTCCCTCGGCGGCCTCGTCGTCCGCGGGCTCGTCGGTGCCCTCAGAGTCCTCGGTGCCCTCAGTGTCTTCGGTGCCCTCGGCGCTGCCCGTCTCCCCGTCGGTACCCTCGCCGTCCTCCGCAGCGTCCTCCTCGCCGTCGGGCGCTGCCTGCACCCGCTCCACGGAGAACTCCTCCCACGTGGTCAGGCCGGTGATCTCCAGGTACGGCGCGTCGTCGAGCCAGGCCCGGACGTCGGCTTCGCGGCCCATCGCCAGCAGGACCGGCGTCTGCGGGCTCTGGCCGATCACACGGACCTCCACCGTGTCGTCCACCATGTCCAGCACGCCCGGAGCGGTGATCACCACCGGCTCCTCGGGAGTGCTCGGAAGCGTCGCGGTGACCCGCTCGTCAGGTCGCCAGAAGGTCGCCGAACCGACCGCGCCCACGATCGCGGCCAGACCGATCGCGATGACCGCAATCGCAATGATGCGTCGAAGCACTAGCGCGGGCTCCTCCAGAAAGGTGTGGGACCGCCGGACCCACTCCGGCGACATCTCAGAATACGTGACCAAACCGTGATCTAGCACCTTCCTGTGCCCGGGGCCACATGCGGGCCGCAGACAGGCCGCAAACCAGGCCGCAAACGGGCCGGCGAGCGAACCGTGATTCTCACCGGACCGCCCGTGCCCGGGTCCGTCCAGCAGCCGGGCACCGCTGGGCGGGTCCGTTGGAACGGACTACGCTGGGCACGGCTCACCCGCCGAGTGAACCGCCGAACCCCGAAGGAGTTGCACGTGGCTGAGGCCAAGCCGAACTTCCCCGTCGTGATGCGTGGTTATGACCGCGCCCAGGTGGACCATCACATTCACGCACTGCAGCGCCAACTGGAGGAAGTGCGTGAGCAGGTCGAGGCCCTGGACTCGGCGAACATGCAGATCTCCGGCGAGTTGTCCGAGGCGAAGGCGCAGTTGCGCGAGGCGGAGAAGCCGTCCTATTCCGGCCTGGGGTCGCGGATCGAGCAGCTCTTCCGCTCCGCGGAGGAGCAGTCCGCCGACCTGCTCACCCAGTCCGATGCGCAGGCCAAGGAGATCCTGGCCCGGGCGCAGACCAATGCCGCACAACTGACCGAGCAGGCCGAGAACGAGGCCGCGGACCTGTTGGCCGGCGCCCGCCGCGATGCCACCGCCGAACGCGAGGCGGCCAGCGCCCAGGCCGAGGGAACCATCGCGGCCGCCGAGCGTCGCGCGGAGGAACTGGTGTCCTCGGCCGAGCGCGAGGCAGCCCGGATCGCCAGTGAGACCAACGCTGAACTGAGCGAGAAGCGGGCCAGCCTGGATCGGGAACTGGGCACGCTGCGCGCCACTACGGAGAACGAGATCACCCAGGCCCGGGTGAACAGCGAACGCGCCGCCCGCGAGCTCAAGGAGACCAGCGAGGCGGAGGCGGAGGAGTTGCGCTCGCGCGCCCGCGCCGAGGCCGAATCGCTGCGGGAGGACGCCCTCCGGGAGGCCGATGCGGTTCGCGCGGCTGCCCAGCAGGAGGCCAGCGAGATCCTGCGTGCCGCGAACAGTGAGGCCGAGGCCACCCGCCAGTCCGTAGCCGCATTGCGGGAGGACGCCGACCTGGAGATCGCCCAGCGCCGCCAGGAGGCGGAGGAGGCCGACGCCGCGACCCACGCCCGGGCCAAGGCCGAGACCGAGAAGATGATCGCCCAGGCCCAGCAGCATGCCCAGGACGCCGAGGCACGCGTGGCCGACGCGCTCGCCAAGGCCGAGGAGGTGCGCACCCAGGCGGAGCAGCAAGCCCGCCAGATCGTGGCCGATGCCCGGGAGACCGCGGACCGGATCACGGCCGAGGCGCGCGACAACGCCGACCGGTTGCGTTCCGACACCCGCGCCGAGGTGGACCGCGAGCGCCGCACGGCCCAGCGGCACCTCGACGAACTCAACGCCCAGCGGGAGGCGATCACCGGCTACCTGGACGAGTTGCGCGGCCTGCTCGGCACGGGGCAGTTCTCCCAGGCCGCCGAACTGGCCGACACCTCCAGCGCCCGCCCCGCCCAGGCGACCGCCAGCGAGCCGGGAAAGGAGTCGGACCAGGGCGAGGAGTCGGAGCCGGGCGAGGAGTCGATCGGGCCGGATGAGGTCGATCCCTCCGGCGCGTCAGCGTCAGCGGAGGACCCGGTGGAGGCCGGCACGGAGGTCAGTGGAGAAGCCGCCGACGCCGAGGCCGCCGGTCTCGAGGCCGCCGACGCCGAGGACGCCGACGGTGAGGGCGAGGCCGAGGAGGTCGTCGCCGTGGACGCCGAACCTGCCACCGAGGTGATCGAAGCGGTCGGCACCGACGGCACCCAGATCCTGGAGCCGGTCGATACCGCGGACGACACGGCCGCCGCGGACGCGGCGACCGCCGACGCCCGGGCCGCCAGCGGTAGGAGCGGCGACGACGGCGGCACCCGCGAGCGCTGAGCGTCCCAGGCGGCTGAGTGTCCCGGGACGGGCCGGCGGCAGACCGGACGGTGATCGGGCAGACCGGACGGTGATCGAACGGTGCGGCGGGTCAGCGGACCATGCGCTGGATCGTGATCCCGCCCCACTCCGGCATCTGCCGAAATGTCCCGTCGTGCTCGAACCGGTGACGCCGGTAGAACGCGATGGCACGTTCGTTCCCCTCGGCCACCCACAACTGGCAGGGTGCCTCTCCGACCGCGCAGATGAGCAGATCATCGGCCACGCCGCTGCCGTGGTACCTGGCCAGCACGTATAAGCCCACCAGCTCCAGGGGCCGGGCCGCCCCGGGGCCCAGCGCTTCCGCCCAGGAGAAGCCGATCAGGCGCCCGTCGTGCTCGGCCACCCAGTAGGCCGCGTTCCCGGGGTCGAGGAGCCGGCGCTGCCACTGCGCGGGCATCTTGGCGGTCTCGCTGGCGATCACCTCGGCGGGCAACAGTCCGTGATAGGCCTCGCGCCAGGAGGCGGCGTGCAGATCCGCCAGCGCATCGGCATCCCAGGGGCCCGCGGCCCGGACCGCGGCGCGCACGCCCGGGCCCGCCACGCCCGCATCCGGGCGCTCTTGCATCCCGTCCGGGTCGGAGGGCTGTTGTCCGGGGCGGCTCACAGTCGTGCAGACTACGTGATGTGCACGAACACCGCCCGCCCGCCTCCGGGTCTCACCCCGGCGCGCACCGCGACCCGAACCAGGACTGGGCCACGCAACGCACCGAGGCCGCGCGCGTCCACCAGGAGCGCCTCCAGGCCCGGCGGAACGCCGAGCATCAACGGGCCGAAGCGCTCGTCGCCCAGTTCATCCGGGCCGCCGGCCAAGCGGGTCTGACGCCGGAACCCTTGCGCGTGCGGGGCTACGGCGGACGAGGATCGGCCCGCACCCCGCTGCGGGGCTGGTACCTACGCGCCGACGCCAGTTCCGGCCTGGGCGCCGACGGCTCGTTCTACCTGCTCACCGCACCGCTGACCCTCATCGACCGGATCCGCGGAGTCCGCCCGGAGCCGACCCGCCCCCCACTCGTGCTCGGCGCCGGCGGCAAGGACGGGGAGTCCCTGGATCTGGCCGAGGCCCTGGAGCGGCTGCTGCCCGGGTGGCGCGCCCTGGACTGAGCGCCTCGGCGCTGCTGCCAGCGGTGGTGCCGCTCATCCTCGCGCGCGGCCTCACGTGCCAACGTCGGTGCCGTTCGCCTCCGCCTGCGGCCTCACCTGCTGGCGCGCTGCACCAGCTCGGCGAGCGCCGCGGCCACCTGCTCCGGTTGCTCCACCGCCGCCAGGTGGCCGGCCTCCGGGACTCGGACCGGCTCGGTTCGTAGGGCCGCGCCCATAGCACCGTGATCCTCCTCCCCGGTGATCGCGTCCTCCACGCCGTAGAGCACCAGGGCCGGCACCTGCAGCTCCTGCAGCACGGTGAGCCGGTCCGGGCGCAGCGCCATCGCTCGTTGCGCCGCCGCGATACCCTCCGGCGGCGCCTGCGCCAGCCACTGCCGTACCTGCTGCACCACCTGCGGCCGGTGCTGTGTCGTCGTCGGCCCCACCACGTCGTCGGCCATCCCGCTCACGGCGACCGCTCCCTCCTCCAGCGCCCGCCTGGCCACGGCCAGCCGGTTGGCACGCGCCTCGGGCGGATCCGCAGCGGCCTTGGTGTCCAGCAGCCCGATCCCGGCGAACAACCCCGGGTAGCGCTCCGCCAGGGCCATCGCGACGTACCCACCCATCGATACACCCACCACCACAGCGGTATGCACGCCCGCATGGCCCAACGCCTCGGCCACGGCATCGGCGAAGGACTCCAGCGTGGCTCCCTCGGGTTCGGCCCAGGCCCGCGCGGCACCGAAGCCGGGCAGGTCCACCACCAGCACGGGGACGCGCGGCAACGCGTCGCGCACCGGGTCCCACATCCGGGCGTCGAACGGGAAGGCATGCAACAGCACCAGCGGCGGCCGGTTCGCGCCGGGCGGCGGGCCGTATCGGTGCACGACGGCGGACATCGGTACTCCTTGCCGGAACTGGTCGGGCATTCAGGGTAGCGACCCACGGCCGCCGGCGACAGCGGCGCCCCCGCCACCGCAGTGCAACGCCCCCGCCACCGCAGTGCAACGCCCCCGCCACCGCAGTGCGACGCCCCGGCCACAGCAACGGAGCCCGAGCATGCGCGCCCACCGATCCGGCCGGTGCAGGTGACAGGTCGGGGCCGGCCTGGTTGGCTGTGGGCCATACCGCCCGCGGAGGCAAGGGACCACCCGGTAGAAGGGAGTCGGCCATGGGTGATGACGTCTCCACCACGACCTTCAGCCGTGAACAACGCCAGCGCTACCGGGAGAAGGTGCGACGGTGCCTGGACGTGTTCGCCCAGATGCTCACCCAGGACGCGTTCAGTACCGATGTGCAGTTGACGGGCCTGGAGATCGAACTCAACCTCGTCGACTCCTCCTGGCGTCCGGCGATGGCCAACGCCGAGGTGCTGCAGGCGATCGCCGATCCGGCGTATCAGACCGAACTGGCCCGGTACAACATCGAACTGAACGTCCCGCCCAAGCCGCTGCCCGGAGAGGCGGTGCTGCAGCTGGAGCACCAACTGCGCACCTCGATGAACGAAGCGGAGAAGAAGGCCCGGTTGCACGGAGCGAGCATCGTGATGATCGGGGTGCTGCCCACCCTCCGGACCGAGGACCTGACCGGGGACTGGATGAGTGCCAGCGAGCGCTACCGCGCCCTGGAGGAGGCGATCTTCGCCTCCCGGCGCGAGGACATCGAACTGGATATCGCCGGTGAGGAACACCTGCGGATGCTCACCCCCACGATCGCCCCGGAGTCAGCGTGCACGTCGGTGCAACTGCACCTGCAGGTCTCCCCGGAGGATTTCGCCAACGCCTGGAACGCCGCACAGACCCTGGCCGGGCCGCAACTGGCGCTGGGCGCCAACTCCCCGTTCCTGTTCGGCAAGCAGTTGTGGGCCGAGACCCGCACCGAGTTGTTCCTGCAGGCCACCGACACCCGCTCGCCGGAACTGCGCAACCAGGGGGTCCGGCCGGTGGTGCACTTCGGGGACCGGTGGATCACCTCGATCTTCGACCTGTTCGAGGAGAACGTGCGCTACTACCCGGCCCTGCTCCCGGAGACCACCGATGAGGACCCGGAGGCCGAACTCGCCGCCGGGCGCGCTCCGAAGCTCCAGGAGCTGCGGCTGCACAACGGCACGATCTACCGCTGGAACCGTCCCGTCTATGACGTGGTGGATGGCCGCCCGCACCTGCGGGTGGAGAACCGTGTGCTGCCGGCGGGCCCCACGGTGGTGGACGTGCTGGCCAACGCCGCGTTCTACTACGGCGCGATGGAGATGCTGTCCGGACAGGACCGGCCGGTGTGGACGAAGATGTCCTTCGAGGCGGCCCGGTCCAACTTCACCGCCGGTGCCCGGCACGGGGTCGAGGCGCGGTTCTACTGGCCGGGGTTCGGGGACGTGCCGTGGGACGAACTGATGCTGCGGCATCTGCTCCCCCTGGCCGCGGAGGGTCTGGCACGACGACGGGTGGCTGCCACGGTGGTGGACCGTTACCTGGGGATCGTGGAGGAACGCTGCAAACTGCGGCGCAACGGGGCCTGGTGGCAGGCGGAGGCGGTGCGTCGCCTGGAGGAGACCGGCCTGGACCGGGACGCGGCCCTGGTGCAGATGCTGGCCTTGTACGCCGAGGGGATGCGGGCCAACGAACCGGTGCACACCTGGGACCTGCCCTGACCGGCTCGCGCCCGGTGCGGGTCTGCTCCTCGAGCGCGGTGCGGGTCGGCTCCTCGAGCGCCCGGTAGGACACCCCGGATCGACGCACGCACGCCCCGGGACGGAAGAGAACCGGTCCGCGTCAGGGCTCCTCCAGCAGGGCTCGCGCCACCTCCTCCGTCACGACCAGCACGTTGACCAGCCCCCCTCGTAACGCGGGGACCAACGCCGGCAACCGTGACAACTGGTGGCAACTGGCGAGCACCGTGGGGATGCGCACCAACTGCTCACCGCTCAGGGAGATCACCCGCGCGGTCAGCGCGGTATCCACCAGGTGGCCGCGCTCGTCGAAGAAGACCCCGGCGATCTCGCCGACGGCGCCCGCTTCGACCACTGCCTCGCGCGCTGCGTCCTCGACGACGTCGTAGATGGTCGATTCCCCGGGTGCCCACGCTCCGATGCCGACCATCGCCACCGTCACCGTGCTCGCGGCGGCCAGGGTGTCACGCACCGCAGGGTCGCGGCGCACCGCCTCGGCCGCCTGCTCATCGGGCATGACCAACGGGGCGAAGAAGACCTGCCGTCCCCCGCCGGCGATCCGCGCCGCCCGGCGCACGATATCGATCGTGCTGCTGTCCACACCGCTGGCCGCCGCGGCGCCGCTGAGTTGCACGACCGGGACTCGCGGGAGCGTGGTCAGGGAGTCGACCATCGCATGCACGGACCGGCTCCAGGGCATACCCAGCACGTCCTGCGGCCCGAGCAGCCGCCCCAGCAGGTCTGCCGCCGCGGCGCCGACGTCCTGCCGCGCCGAGGTCGAGCCGGGCACGACCCAGCACTCGCGCAGGTCCCACTTGTCCTCGACCCGCTGTGCCAACTCCAGCACCTGCTGCTCGACCGGCTCGACGACCTCGATCCGGACGATGCCGGCCTCCTTGGCAAGATCCAGCAGGCGGGCCACCTTGAAGCGGCTGAGGCCGAACTCTGCGGCGATGTCGACCTTGGACTCACCGTCCAGGTAGTAGCGACGGGCCACGGCGGCGGCGGCCCGCCGCTCGTCCGAGCCCGGGAGGTCTCCTCGTCCCATCGCACGCCCCTTTTAGTCCTGGAGCCCGACCGCGAGTTCGCGGAGGGTCTTGACACGCCTAGCAGAAAGATAGTTGACTCAGGGCCCTACGCTCAAACGTGCAGACGGGTCGCTCGTTCGAGCGGGGCGCAAACGAGGCGAAGGGTGAGGACAGTGCAACGAAGCAGACGGTCACGCACGGCGCTGGCGGTGAGCCTGTCACTCGCCGCCACCGCTTCGCTCAGCGCCTGCACCATGGGCTGGGCGGGGGGCGGCTCGGGGGACGAGGGATCGCTGAACGTGATCATGGTGAACAACCCTCAGATGGTCGATCTGCAACGGCTGACCGAGGAGCACTTCACCGCCGAGACGGGCATCACGGTCAACTACACGATCCTGCCGGAGAACGACCTGCGCGACCGGGTCAGCCAGGAGTTCACCAGCCAATCGGGGCAGTATGACGTGGCCACCCTGTCCAACTTCGAGATCCCGATCTACGCGCGGGCGGGATGGGTCGCCAACCTGGACGACTACATCGCCGCCGATCCGGACTTCGACCAGGACGACATCCTCGCGCCGATGACGGCCTCGCTGACGGTCGACGGCAGCGTCTACGGGGAGCCGTTCTACGGCGAGTCGTCGTTCCTGATGTATCGCAGGGACATCCTGGAGCGCGAGGGGATCACGATGCCCGAGCACCCCACCTGGCAGGAGGTCGCCGAGATCGCCGCCCAGGTGGACGGCGCCGAGCCCGGCATGTCCGGCATCTGCCTGCGGGGCCAGCCCGGCTGGGGCCAGATCTTCGCCCCGTTGACCACCGTGGTCAACACCTTCGGCGGCACCTGGTTCGAGTCGGAGGAGCAGAACTCCACGAGCGGGATGCGGCCGATGGTCAACTCCCCCGAGTTCACCGAGGCTGTCACGTTCTACGTCGACCTGGTCCGCGAGCACGGTCAGCGCGGCGCCCCGAACTCCGGCTTCGTCGAGTGCCTGAACAACCTGACCCAGGGCAACTCGGCGATGTGGTACGACGCCACCTCGGCCGCCGGCTCGCTGGAGGCCGACGACTCCCCGGTCCAGGGCCTGCTCGGTTACGCGCCCGCACCGGTGGTCGAGACCGACAGCGCGGGCTGGCTCTACGCCTGGTCGTTCGCGATCCAGGAGGCCTCGGAGAACAAGGACGACGCGTGGGAGTTCATCTCCTGGGCCTCGAGCAGGCAGTACGAGGAGTTGGTCGGCCAGGAGGTCGGGTGGGCCCAGGTGCCGTCCGGCAAGCGGGCCTCCACCTACGAGAACCCCGACTACCTCGAGGTCGCCGGGGCGTTCGCCGAGCCGACCAGGCAGGCGATCGAGGCGGCGGACCCGGAGAACCCCGGGCTGCAGCCCCGGCCCGCGATGGGCATCCAGTTCATCGGCCTGCCCGAGTTCCCCGAACTGGGCACTCAGGTGAGCCAGGACATCAGCGCCGCGATCGCGGGGCGGATGAGCGTCGAGGACGCCCTCGACCAGGGCCAGCGGCTGGCCGAGGACGTCGCCGAGCGTTACGAGGCTCGAGAGGAGCGCGACCGATGACCACCGAAGTGGCTCAGGACGCCGTCCGGACGGGGGCACCCCCGCCCGCCGCACGGCGCGAGGGCGGGATGTCGGAGAAGTGGCGCCGCCGGCTGCCCCTGCTGCCGGCGCTGATCTTCGTGATCGTGCTGACCCAGCTGCCCTTCCTCGGCACGCTGATCGTCTCGTTCACGGACTGGAACTCCTACTACCCCGACGACCGCGGCTTCGCCGGCCTCAGCAACTACGCCCGCATCTTCACCGACGTCAACGCCCGCTCGGCGGTGGTCGTCACCATCGTGCTGACCGTGAGCGTGGTGCTCATCTGCCTCGTCCTCGGCCTGGTCATCGCGCTCCTGCTGGACCGCAGGTTCCCCGGTCGCGGCGTGGTGCGCACGATGATGATCACCCCCTTCCTCCTGGTGCCGATCGCGGCGGCCCTGCTGTGGAAGCACGCGCTCTACAACCCCGAGTACGGCCTGCTCAACGGTCTGCTCACCGTCTTCCTCGGCAACGACGCGCCCCAACCCGACTGGGTCGGCAGCATGCCGCTGCCGGCCCTGATCGCGGCGATCTCCTGGCAGTGGACGCCGTTCATGATGCTGATCCTGCTCGCCGGACTGCAGAGCCGGCCGATGGACGTGGTCGAGGCGGCGCGCCTCGACGGCGCCAGCAACTGGCAGGTCTTCCGGCACATGACGCTGCCCCACCTGCGGCCCTACATCGAACTCAGCGTGCTGCTCGGGACGATATACGTGGTGCAGAACTTCGACCACGTCTTCACCATCACCGCCGGCGCCACCGGCAGCGCCAACCTGCCCTACTTCGTCTACCAGACCTTCTACACCGCCCAGGACTACGGCCGCGCCTCCGCCGCCGGGGTGGTCACGGTGGCGGGCACCCTGATCGTGGCGATGCTCGCCCTGCGGACCGTCTTCACCGTCTTCCAGGAGGAGTCCCGATGACCATCGCGCTCACGCCCTCCAGCCAGCGGCGGACGCCGTTCCGCGACAAGGCCGCCCGCCAGGGCCTTGGTCTGACCGTCCTGGCATGGGCGATCGCCCTGTTCTTCTTCATCCCGTTCCTGTGGATGGTGCTCGTGTCCTTCCGCAGCGAGACGGACGCCGCGACCAACCCGCCGCAGTTGTTCGCCCCCTTCAGCGTGGAGGGCTACCGCAACTTCTTCGGTGCGGACCCGTGGGGGCCGCTGCTGAACTCCGCGACCGCCAGCGGGCTGTCCACGGCGCTGGTCATCCTCCTCGCCTTCCCCGCCGCCTACGCGCTGTCGATCCGGCCGGTGAAGAAGTGGCAGGACGTGCTCTTCTTCATGCTCTCCACCAAGATGCTGCCGATCGTCGCGGCGATCCTGCCGATCTATCTGTTCGCGCAGTTCTCCGGGCTGCTGGACAACATCCTGCTGCTCACCATCTTCTACACCTCGATGAACCTGCCGATCGCCATCTGGATGCTGCGCTCCTTCCTCGCCGAGGTCCCCGGCGAGATGATCGAGGCCGCACAGCTCGACGGGGCCAACCTGGGCACCACGCTGCGCAGGGTGATCGCGCCGGTGGTGATGCCCGGGATCGCCGCGGCGGCGCTCATCTGCTTCATCTTCAGCTGGAACGAACTGCTCCTCGCCCGGGTCCTGACCAGCACCGTCGCCCAGACGGCACCGGTCTACCTGACCGGCTTCGTGACCAGCCAGGGCCTGTTCCTGGCCCAGGTCTGCGCGGCCAGCCTGGTGGTCTCGATCCCGGTGCTGGCCGCCGGCTTCGCCGCCCAGGACAAACTCGTGCAGGGCCTGTCGATGGGAGCGGTCAAGTGACGCCGCGGCTCAGCGACGCGACCCTCGACAAGGTGCCGGGCAAGGTCTCCCGGCCCGCCTACGACCGCTCGACCCTGACCCCCGGCATCGTCCACCTCGGTGTGGGCGGCTTCCACCGGGCGCACCAGGCGATGTACCTCGACCGGCTGATGGAGGAGGGCCACGCCCACGACTGGGCCATCGTCGGGATCGGCACGATGCCCGGTGACGCGGGGATGCGTGAGGCCCTGAAGGGGCAGGACTGTCTCTACACACTCGTGCTCAAACACCCGGACGGGCGGCTGGAGCCGAGAGTCATCGGCTCGATCGTCGACTACCTCTTCGCCCCGGACGACCCCGAGGCCGTGCTGGACGCCATGGTCGACCCCCGGGTCCGGGTCGTCTCGCTGACGATCACCGAGGGCGGCTACCACGTCAACCAGGTGACCGGCCGCTTCGACCCCGATGACCCGGCCCTGCAGGCCGACCTCGACTCCCCCGGCCGCCCCCGCAGCGCGTTCGGCTTCATCACCGAGGCGCTGCGCCGGCGCCGGGCCGCCGGGACCGAGCCGTTCACGGTCATGTCGTGCGACAACCTGCCCGGCAACGGCGACGTCGCCCGGGCGATGATCGGCGCCTTCGCCGCCCTGCAGGACGACCGGTCACCGGAGGAGGAGCCGCTGGCGCCCTGGCTCACCGAGCAGGTCGCCTTCCCCAACTCCATGGTCGACCGCATCACCCCCGTGACCAGCCGGGACGACATCACCGCACTGGCCGAGCAGTTCGGCGTCGAGGATGCCTGGCCGGTGGTCTGCGAGCCGTTCACCCAGTGGGTGTTGCAGGACCACTTCCCCACCGGCCGGCCCGCGTTCGAGCAGGCGGGCGCCCAGGTGGTCGACGACGTGGTCCCCTACGAGCTGATGAAGTTGCGTTTGCTCAACGCCAGCCATCAGGCGCTGTGCTACCTGGGCTACCTGGCCGGCTACCGCTACGTCCACGAGGTCGCCCAGGACCCGCTGTTCGTCGACTTCCTCCTGGGCTATATGGAGCACGAGGGCACGCCCACCCTGCCCGAGGTCCCCGGCGTCGACCTCGACGCCTACCGCCGGGAACTGATCGACCGCTTCGCCAACCCCGAGGTGCGCGACACCCTGGCGCGCCTGTGCGCGGAGTCCAGCGACCGCATACCGAAGTGGCTGGTGCCGGTCATCCGGCACAACCTCGAGCACGGCGGTCGGATCGACTCCTCCGCGCTCGTCGTCGCCTCCTGGGCGCGGTACGCCGAGGGCGTGGACGAGCAGGACGAGCCGATCGAGGTGGTCGACCGGTTCAAGGACAAGGTGATGGCGGCGGCTGCCCGTCAGCGCCAGCAGCCACTCGCCTTCCTCGAGGACGAGGCCTTCTTCGGCGACCTGCGCCACGACGAGCGGTTCACCACCGCCTACCTTTCCGCCCTGCGGTCGCTGCACGAGAAGGGCGCTCGTGCGACCCTGGAGGACCATGTCAGCAACTGAGGGCCGGGAGACCACGCGGACCGCCGTCCTGCTCGAGCCGGGCCGGATCCAGGTGCAGCAGCGGCCGCTCCCCCGGCCCGCCGCCGACGAGGTGCTCATCGAGGTCACCTCGGTCGGGGTGTGCGGCTCCGACACGCACTACTACACGCACGGACGGATCGGCTCCTACGCCGTGACCGCGCCCCTGGTCC
Organism: uncultured Ruaniaceae bacterium; assembly: GCA_938004115.1. Lineage (GTDB taxonomy): Bacteria > Actinomycetota > Actinomycetes > Actinomycetales > Beutenbergiaceae > CALKWS01. Next base: position 14,941 of record CALKWS010000389.1, on the reverse strand, counting down.
TCGGGCACGAATCGGCCGGGGTCATCGTCGGTGTCGGCGCCGGTGTCGACCCCGCCCGGATAGGACAGCGGGTCTCGATCGAGCCCGGCGTGCCGTGCCGGCAGTGCGAGCAGTGCCTGTCCGGGCGCTACAACCTGTGCCCCGACATGGTCTTCCACGCCACCCCGCCGGTCGACGGCTCGCTCAGCGAGGTCATCGCGCACCACCACGCCTTCGCCCACCCCGTGCCGGAGGAGGTGGGGGACGACGCCGCCGCGATGGTCGAGCCGCTCTCGGTGGCGCTGTGGTCCTGCCGGAAGGCGGGTATCGGCCCCGGTGACCGCGTGCTCGTCACCGGGGCCGGACCGGTCGGACTGCTCTGCGCCCAGGTCGCCCGCGTAGCAGGAGCCGCCGAGATCGTGGTCGCCGACGTCAACCCGCACCGGCTCGCGACGGCGGCCGCGCACGGGGCCACGGAGACGGTCGACGCTCGGGAGGTCTCGTTCGGCGACCTGTACGCCGGCCGCCCCGCACCGCACGTCCTCCTGGAGTGCAGCGGCCACCCCGGCTCGACGCTGTCCGGGATCCGGTCCCTCGCCCCGGCCGGACGGGCCGTGCTGGTCGGGATGGGCGGCGACACCCTCGAGGTGCCGCTGTCGCTGGTACAGGAGCGGGAGTTGCTGGTCACCGGAGTCTTCCGCTACGCCAACACGTGGCCCACCGCGATCGCGCTGGTCGCGGCCGGGCGCGTGCGTCTGGAGGGCCTGGTCACCGGGCACTTCCGGCTCGAGGAGACCGCCGAGGCGCTCACTGCCGCCACGGACGACCCGCGGGCGATCAAGTCGATGATCCACCCCCAGACCTGAGACAGGAGTGTCGATGACCCCCTCGACCATGCGCGGCGTGCGGCTCCCGGGCGACTCCACCGTCGAGCACGTCAGGCTCGACGTGCCCGAGCCGGGGCCGGGGCAGGTGCTGCTGCGGATGCGCGCCTCGAGCATCTGCGGGTCCGACATCCGGGCGATCTACCGCGAGCACCGCGGCGTGGGCGCCGAGGCCTACCAGGACGTCGTCGCCGGGCACGAGCCGTGCGGGGAGGTGGCCGCCGTCGGGCCAGGCACCCGGCGGCTCTCTCCCGGTGACCGGGTCGTCGTCTACCACATCGCCGGCTGCGGGCAGTGCGAGGAGTGCCGCCGCGGCTACCCCGTCGGGTGTTCCTCGGAGCACCGCGCGGCGTACGGCTGGCAGCGCGACGGCGGGCACGCCGACTACCTGCTGGCCGAGGAGGTCAGCTGCCTGCTGCTGCCCGAGCCGCTGACCTTCATCGACGGGGCGCTGGTGTCATGCGGCTTCGCCACCGCCTTCGAGGGGCTGCTGCGGGGCCGGGTCAGCGGCCGCGACACGCTCCTGGTGACGGGCCTGGGTCCGGTCGGGCTGGCCGCGGCGATGCTCGGCCGCCACCTCGGCGCCCGCCGGGTCATCGGGATGGATCCGGTCGCCGACCGGGTGCGGCTGGCGCAGGACCTGGACCTGCTCGACGTGGCGGTGAGCGACCCGGCCGACCTGCCGGAGGCGGTCGGTTCGACGACGAACGGCCGGGGCTGTGAGGTGACGATCGACTGCTCCGGGCACCCCGACGCCCGCCTCGCGGCGCTGCGGCATACCCGGGGATGGGGCCGGTGCGTCCTGGTCGGCGAGGGCGGCACGATGACCATGGACGTCTCGCCGTTGCTCATCCACCGGCAGGTCAGCGTGCACGGATCTTGGGTATCGTCGGTGCAGCACATGGCCGAACTGCTCGAACTGCTGGTGCGGTGGGGCGAGCACCCGGAGCGGGTCGTGACCCACCGCTACCCGCTGAGCGAGGCCGGCGCGGCCTACGAGGTCGCCGACGCCGGGCAGGCGGGCAAGGTCTGCATCGTCTGGGAGGACTGAGGGACAGATGAACGCGCCCACCCTGGTCGCCGGGGTCGACAGTTCCACGCAGTCGTGCAAGGTGATGGTCTGCGACGCCCGCACCGGCGAGGTGGTGCGCACCGGCCGCGCGGCCCACCCCGACGGCACCGAGGTGCACCCGGACCACTGGTGGACCGCGCTGCAGGAGGCGACCTCCGGCGGGCTACTGGAGGGAGTGTCGGCGATCTCCGTCGCCGGCCAACAGCACGGCATGGTGTGCCTCGACGAGGACCAGAACGTGGTCCGCCCTGCGCTGCTGTGGAACGACACCCGGTCGGCCCCGGATGCGCTCGACCTCATCGCCGAACTCGGCGGGCCGCACGCGTGGGCGGAGGCGATCGGCGTCGTGCCGGTCGCCGCGATCACCGTCACCAAACTGCGCTGGTTGGCTGGTCACGAACCGGAGCACCTGGCGCGCACGCGCACGTGCGTGCTGCCGCACGACTGGCTGACCAGCCGGCTGCTCGCCGGCGACGGGCCGGTGCAGCGCTGGGTGACCGACCGGTCCGATGCGTCCGGCACCGGATACTTCTCCGCCGCCACCAACGCGTACCACGAGGACCTCCTGCACCTAGCGACCGGCCGCGGCGACATCGAGTTGCCCGAGGTGCTCGGCCCGGCCACCGCCGCCGGACGCAGCCCGGACGGCCTGGTGGTCGGTCCCGGCGCCGGTGACAACGCGGCGGCCGCACTGGGCCTCGGCCTGGCCGGCGGGGACGTGGCGGTCTCACTCGGCACGAGCGGCACCGCCTTCGCCCGGCACAACCTGCCCACCCAGGACCCCTCCGGCGAGGTGGCAGGGTTCGCGGACGCCGCCGGCAACCACCTGCCGCTCATGTGCACGCTCAACGCCGCCCGGGTGCTGGTCGCAGGCGCCAGGGCGCTCGGCACGGATCTGGCCGGGCTCGAACGCCTGGCGCTCGAGGCCGAACCCGGAGCGGGCGGGCTGACCCTGCTGCCCTACCTCGACGGCGAGCGCACACCGAACCTGCCGACGGCGACCGGCACCCTGTCGGGCATGACCCGCGAGAACCTCACCCCGGCCAATGTGGCCCGGGCCTTCGTCGAGGGCATGCTGCTCAACGTCGCTGCCGGGGTCGACGCGCTGCGCCGCGAGGGGGTGGACGTCGAACGGGTCCTCCTCATCGGGGGCGCGACCGGCTCGGCAGCCGTGCGGGAGATCGCCGCGACCTTCATCGGGGTCCCGCTCGTGGTGCCCAGCCCGGGTGAGTATGTCGCTCGCGGCGCCGCGCGTCAGGCGGCGTGGGTGCTCTCCGGTGCGGAGTCCTGCCCGGCATGGGCGCCCGTGGAGCACGTCGTCCGCGCCGAGCCCGTCGTCGACCCCTTGGTCGAGGAGATCAAGGCGCGGTACGCCGAACTCCTCGCCAACGTGCACGGCGTGCGGCAGTGACGCCTCCGGCCATACACCCCGGTGCAAGGCGGCTACCCCGGCCGGCGCGATCGCCAGCAGCCGGTGTGCCAGTGCCGTCGTTCGGCCAGCCCCGCCTCGGCGCCGAAGATGTGGTCCTGGTTCCACGCCACGACGTGCTCCAGCCCGGGTCTGATCTCCTGCCCGCAACCGGGGCAGACGTAAGCCTTCTGCCCGCCGGCGACGGTCCGTACCGTCCACCGCAACCCGTCCGGCCCGGTCTCGGTGCGCGTCATCCCGCGTAGCACGGTGTGCACGTCCAGTTCCGGATGCGGTTCGCGGTAGGGACGACGACGGGAGCGGCGACGGGCCATACCCCTATTGTCCCCCACCGGCCGGGGCGGCCCTGCGGTGCGCCACCGCCGACGTCAGAACAACCGGGTCTCCGGATCGTCCACCCCGCGCATGGCGTCATAGTCCAGCACCAGGCAGTCGATGCCACGGTCGGAGGCCAGCACCCTGGCCTGCGGCTTGATCTCCTGGGCCGCGAACACCCCGCGCACCGGCGCCAGCAACGGGTCCCGGTTCAACAACTCCAGGTACCGGGTGAGTTGTTCCACGCCGTCGATGTCGCCGCGCCGCTTGATCTCCACCGCTACCGCCGCGCCGCCAGGGTCCCGGGCGAGGATGTCCACCGGCCCGATGGCCGTGGGGTACTCCCGGCGCACCAGGCGGTGACCCGCACCCAGGATGTCGATCTGCTCGGCCAGCAGTGCCTGCAGGTGGGCCTCCACGCCGTCCTTGATCAGGCCGGGATCCACGCCCAGGTCCACGGTCACGTCGGAGATGATGGCGTGCAGCACGATCCGCAACTGGTCGTCGGTCTTATCCGCCCGGACCGTCCAGACCTCGGTGGCCCCGGACTCCGCTTCCGCGCCGGTGGCCGCCTCGGTCCGCAGGGTGCAGGGCGGGCTCATCCAGTTCAGCGGCTTGTACGAACCGCCGTCGGAGTGCACCAGCACCGAGCCGTCCGCCTTGACCATCAGGACCCGCGGGGCCAGTGGCAGGTGCGCGGTCAGTCGCCCGGCGTAGTCCACGGCGCACTCGGCCACCACGATCCGCAACGTTCTTGCTCCTCAGATGCTCTCGGAGTTGGACCGGGGCGGGAGGGCCTCCAGCCAGGACACCAATCCATCCAGGGCGCCGTCCTGCGCGGCCAGATGGAACTCGGTGCCCTCGTGCCGGCAGTGCATCTCCACGATCAGGGAGGGCCGTCCCTCGATCTGCCGCTGGCGTCGCTCCAGCAGTTCCAGTCCGGTCCGCGACCAGCGACGACTCGACCGCGGCGACAGCGACACCACCCGGTGCCAGTCCAACGTCGCCCTGCTGTAGGTGGCGATGCCGGCGTGCCAGTGCTCGCCCTCGCGCAGCGCGCACTCGAAGGACCCCACCCGGTGACCGAGGGCGCGGATGCGCCACAACAACAACCCGGCAAGAAGCAGGCTGACCAACAGCAGCCCGCCGATCCAGATCAGTGCGCTCGCCATCGCCTCCCCGGCCTGTCGCTATTGGTTGCGCTCGGGCGCAGCCTCAGCCTGGCTCGAGGATGCCGAGGAATCCGTGCTCGTGGTGGGGTCCACGACCACCGTGACCCGGTCCTGGTCCACGGACAGGAAGCCTCCGGTGACGTCCATCTCCACGTTGTCCGCGCCTTCGGCGTCGATCCGGATCGTTCCCGTCCGCAGCACCGCCAGGATCGGCTGGTGACCGACCAGGATACCCAGGTCGCCGTCCATCGCGGGGGCGGAGACCGATCGGGCCTCACCTTCCCACCAGACCTTCTCCGCGGAGACCACTTCAACCGTCAGTGGCACCAGGTCCTCCTTATCTTCCGCACTGCGTGCCTCACCTGACTCAGCGCAGCTCGGACTGGATCCGGTGCCAGTTGCGCTCCAGGTCCTCCAGGCCACCGATGTTGTAGAACGCCTGCTCGGCGACGTGGTCGTACTCGCCGTCGGCGATCTTGCCGAACGCCTCGACGGTCTCGCTCAGCGGCACCGTGGAGCCGGCCACGCCGGTGAACTTCTCCGCCATGTAGGTGTTCTGGGACAGGAACTGCTCGATCCGCCGCGCCCGGTTCACCGTGATCTTGTCCTCTTCGGACAACTCGTCGATACCCAGGATCGCGATGATGTCCTGCAGTTCCTTGTTCTTCTGCAGGATCGCCTTGACCTGCGTGGCCACCCGGTAGTGCTCCTCACCCAGGTAGCGCGGGTCCATGATCCGGCTGGTCGAGGCCAGCGGGTCCACCGCGGGGTACAGGCCACGTGAGGCGATGTCACGGGACAACTCCGTGGTGGCGTCCAGGTGCGCGAACGTGGTGGCCGGTGCCGGGTCCGTGTAGTCGTCGGCAGGCACGTAGATCGCCTGCAGCGAGGTGATCGAGTGACCACGGGTGGAGGTGATGCGCTCCTGGAGCTGACCCATCTCGTCGGCCAGGTTCGGCTGGTACCCCACCGCGGAGGGCATCCGGCCCAGCAGGGTGGACACCTCCGAACCCGCCTGGGTGAACCGGAAGATGTTGTCGATGAACAGCAGCACGTCCTGCTTCTGCACATCACGGAAGTACTCGGCCATGGTCAGCGCGGACAGCGCCACCCGCAACCGGGTCCCCGGCGGCTCGTCCATCTGACCGAACACCAGCGCCGTCTTGTCGAAGACGCCGGCCTCCTCCATCTCCACGATCAGGTCGTTACCCTCACGGGTCCGCTCGCCCACACCGGCGAACACCGACACACCACCGTGGTCCTGGGCCACGCGCTGGATCATCTCCTGGATCAGCACGGTCTTGCCCACACCGGCGCCACCGAACAGGCCGATCTTCCCGCCCAGCACGTAGGGGGTGAGCAGGTCGATGACCTTGATGCCGGTCTCGAACATCTGGGTCTTGGACTCCAACTGGTCGAACGCCGGCGGCGGGCGGTGGATCGACCAGCGCTCCTCGACCTCCAGGGTCTCCCCCTCGGCGAGGTTGAGGGGTTCGCCGATCACGTTGAACACCTTGCCCCGGGTGATGTCCCCGACCGGCACCGTGATCGGCTCGCCGGTGTCCCGCACCTGCGCGCCCCGGACCAGGCCGTCGGTCGGCTTCAGCGCGATCGCACGCACCAGGTTGTCACCCAGGTGCTGCGCGGTCTCCAGGGTCAGTTCCCAGGCATCCTCGCCCTCACCGATCGTGGTGCGCAGCGCGTTGTACATCGCCGGGATCGCGTCCGGGGGGAACTCGATGTCCACGACGGCGCCAATGACGCGGGCGACGCGGCCCACGCCGGGCTCCTGCTTGGTGTCCGGGCTTTCGGTCTCGGTGGCAGTCATGAGTGGATCCTTTGCAGTCGGTCAGCTCGCGGCCAGGGCGTCGGCACCCGAGACGATCTCGCTGATCTCCTGGGTGATCTCCGCCTGCCTGGCCTGGTTGGCCAGCCGCGTGTAGTTACGAATGAGTTCTTCGGCGTTCTCGGTAGCGGTGTGCATCGCCTGCTGCCGGGCCGCCAGTTCCGAGGCGCTGGCCTGCATCATCGCCGAGAAGATCCGGATGCGGATGTACCGCGGCAGCAGGGCATCGAGCACCTCGTCGGCGTCCGGCTCGAAGTCGTACAGGGGCAGCGCCTCCTGCTCCCCGGGCTCGGAGACCCCCTCCACCACCTCCAGCGGCAGCATCCGGATCACCTGGGGCTCCTGGGAGACCATGGTGCGGAACCGGGTGTAGACCACGTGCAACTCGCCCACGCCCCCGTCCTCGACCGGCGTCAGGAACGCGTCCAGCAGCGTGTCGGCCACCTCGTTGGCCTGCTCCAGGGTGGGCGCGTCGGAGTTCCCCGTCCACGCCTTGACGATCGCCCGGTCGCGGAAGGTGTAGAACCCCACGCCCCGCCGGCCGAGCACGTACAGGTCGATCTCCTTGCCCTCCTCCAGCAGGTGCTGGCGCAAGCGTTCGGCCTCCCGCAGCACGGTGGCCGAGTACGCCCCGGCCATCCCGCGGTCGGAGGTGATCACCAGCATGGCGACCCTGTTGGTGTCCTCCCGCTCGGAGGTCAACGGGTGGGAGATATCGGTGTGCGTGGCCACCGCCGAGACCGCACGGGTGATCGCGCGGGTGTACGGCACGGTCTGCAGCGCCCGGTCCCGAGCCTTGGAGATGCGCGAGGCGGCGATCAGTTCCATCGCCCGGAACATCTTCTTCAGCGTCTGGGTGGAGCGGATCCGCTGCTTGTAGACCCGTTGGGAAACCGCCATGCTCAGCCCCGCTTCTGCCGGACGATCTGCTCCTGGTCGATATCAACCTCGGGGTCGTCCTCGACTTCTTGGCCGACCGGGCCGTGGCCATCGGTGCCCAGGAAGGTGTCCCGGTAGTCCTCCACGGCCTTCTGCATCGCCTCCACCGTGGAGTCCTCGAGCTTGCCGGTGCTCTCGATCTGGTCGAGCACATCGGTGGTGCGCCGGACGTGGTCCAGCATCTCCCGTTCGAACCGAGCGACGTCCTCCAGCTCGACCTCGTCCAGGTAGCCCTTGGTGCCCGCCCAGATCGACACGACCTGCTCGGCCACCGGGAACGGGGTGTACTGCGGCTGCTTGAGCAACTCCATCAGCCGTGCACCACGGGTCAACTGCTGACGGGAGGCCGGGTCCAGGTCGGAGGCGAACATCGCGAACGCTTCCATGGACCGGTACTGCGCCAGGTCCAGCTTCAGCGTCCCGGACACGGCCTTCATCGCCTTCACCTGGGCGTCACCACCCACCCGCGAGACCGAGATACCCACGTCCACAGCAGGGCGCTGGTTGGCGTTGAACAGATCGGACTGCAGGAAGATCTGCCCGTCGGTGATGGAGATGACGTTGGTGGGGATGTAGGCGGACACGTCGTTCGCCTTGGTCTCGATGATCGGCAGACCCGTCATCGACCCACCGCCGAGCTCGTCGGAGAGCTTCGCGCACCGCTCCAGCAACCGGGAGTGCAGGTAGAACACGTCACCGGGGTAGGCCTCACGACCCGGCGGGCGGCGCAGCAGCAGCGACACCGCGCGGTAGGCCTCCGCCTGCTTGGACAGGTCGTCGAACACGATCAGCACGTGCTTACCGCCATACATCCAGTGCTGGCCGATCGCCGAACCGGTGTAGGGCGCGATGTACTTGAAACCTGCCGGGTCCGAAGCGGGCGCGGCCACGATGGTGGTGTACTCCAGCGCACCGGCGTCCTCCAGCGCACCGCGCACCGACGCGATCGTGGAGCCCTTCTGGCCCACCGCCACGTAGATGCAGCGCACCTGCTTCTCCGGGTCCCCGCTCTCCCAGTTCGCCTTCTGGTTGATGATGGTGTCCATCGCCAGCGCCGTCTTACCGGTCTGCCGGTCACCGATGATCAACTGGCGCTGGCCGCGGCCGATCGGGATCATCGCGTCGATGGCCTTCAGCCCGGTCTGCAGCGGCTCATGCACGCTCTTGCGCATCATCACGCCCGGGGCCTGCAGTTCCAGTTCACGGGTGCCCTCGGTCTCGATCTCCCCGAGGCCGTCCACCGGCCGGCCCAGCGGGTCCACCACCCGGCCCAGGTAACCGTCGCCGACGGGTACGGAGAGCACCTCACCGGTACGGCGGACCTGCTGGCCCTCCTCGATCTGGTCGAACTCTCCCAGCACCACCACACCGATGTGGCGGACATCGAGGTTCAGCGCCAGACCGAGGGTGCCGTCCTCGAAGCGCAGCAGTTCGTTCGCCATCGCCCCGGGCAAGCCCTCCACCTGGGCGATACCGTCGGCGGCCAGCGTCACCGTGCCGACCTCCTCGGCCGCGCTGGTCGCCGGCTCGTAGGATTGCACGAAGGAATCCAGCGCCGAGCGGATCTCCTCGGGCTTGATCGTCAACTCAGCCATCGTCTCTCGTCCTTTTCTGTGACCGCCTCGGTGGCGATCGATCGTCTCGTTCAGCCGGCCAGTCGCCGGCGGGCGTCGTCCAGGCGGGCGATCGTGGTGCCGTCCAGCACGTCGTCACCGATCTGGATCCGCAGGCCGCCGAGCACGCGCGGGTCCACCGCCACGTGTACTTGGACCTTACGCCCGTAGGAGCGGTTCAGGATATGCGCCAGCCGTTCCGTCTGCTCCTCGCTCAGCGGGGCCGCGGCGGTCACGACCGCCACCAGCCGGCGGCGTCGCTCCGCGGCGAGTTCGCTGATCTCGTTCAATGCACCGACCACCGAGGGGTGGCGCACGTTGCCCACCGACCGCTGCAGCAGCAGCGCGGTGGCCGGATGCACCTGACTGGCGAACACCTGCGTCGCCAGCGCCCGGCGCTGGTCCACCGGCCGGGAGGAGTCCCCGAGCGCCAGGCGCAGGTCGCGGTTCTCCGCGAGCAGGCGGCCTATCCGGAAGATCTCCTCCTCCACCTGCTCCAGGGACTCGGTCGCCGCAGCACCCGCGAGGACCGAATCGATCGCCAGGCGGGCCAACGCGTCGGCGAAGTCCTCCTCGGCCGACCACCGGCTGCGAGCCATCTGCGCGACCAGATCGACGACCGGGGCCGGGACCTTGTCCCCGAAGAGGTCGGTGACCACGGCGGCCTTATCGGCCCCGTCCCGCCCGGGATCGGTCAGGGCACGGCGAAGCGCAGCCGAGGCATCCAGCACGTCCACCACGGCGAACAACTCGTTGCCCAACTGCACACCGCCGTCCCCGGCGTCGGCCAGGACCGGTTCCCACCGCTCCTGGGCCGCCTCCAGGGACGCCTGACTACTCGCCCGCATCACGCCTCCTGGTTGGCGGACCTGGTGCTACCGGCCAGATCCTCCGCGCCGGTGCTGGCGTCCAACTCATCGAGGAAGCGGTCGATGACACGGCTCTGACGTGCGTCGTCGGCGAGGGCCTCGCCCACGATCCGGGAGGCGAGTTCGGTCGCCAGGCCGCCGATCTCCCCGCGCAACGACACCACCGCGGCGCGCCGTTCGGCCTCGATCTGCCGGTTGGCGGTCTCCACCAACCGGGTTGCTTCGGCCTTCGCCTGCTCGCGGGCCTCCGCGACGATCTGGGCGGCCTGGGCGTTGGCGTCCTCGCGGATGTGCGCTGCTTCCCGACGCGCCTCGGCCAGCGCCTCCTGCCGCTCCGCCCGGGCTGCCTCGGCGTCCTCCTGCGCCTGCTCGGCCAGCGCCAATCCGCCCTCGATCTTCGCGGCGCGCTCATCGAGCACGCCGTTGATCCGCGGAAGCAGGAACTTGTAGAAGAAGACGCCGATGACCACCAGGACCACCGCGGACCAGAAGATGTCGTAGCCCGGCGGCAGGAACAGGTTCGGCTGCGTCTCAGCCTGGAGCAGGCCTTGCGACTGTGTGAACTGCATGCGCACCTCTTTCGCCAGTTGCTGGTGTCAGAGGATGATGCCTGCGACCAGCCCCAGCAGGCCGAGCACCTCGATCAGACCAGCACCGATGATCATGTTCCGGAAGAGCTGACCGGAGACCTCCGGCTGACGAGCGGTGGCCGCCTGGGTCTGGCCGATCATGACGCCCAGACCCACACCGGGGCCGAGGGTCGCAAGACCGTAACCGACGGTGGCGATGTTGCCGGTAATTCCCTGATCTTCCACTGTGTTTCCTTCCTATGGCACCCACGGTGGGCGCCGTGGGGTCGTGCTGAGGTTTCTCTCATTCGTGCCGGTGCCGCGGTGCACCACCGGCGTATCCGTCAGTGCGCTTCCTCCACTGCGAAGTTGAGGTAGACCGCGGACAGAATCGTAAAGATGAAGGCCTGCAGGGCGGAGATGAAGATCTCCAGGACCGTGATGAAGAACCCGCCCAGCAGGGTGACCGGCGCGAACGCGGCCATCGCGGCGCTGGCCTCGAAGATCAAGAAGTGCGTCGCGGCGAAGGCCAGGACGAGCATCAGGTGTCCGGCGACCATCGCCACGGTGAGCCGGAGGGCCAGCGTGGCCGGGCGGATGACGAACACCTGCGCGATCTCGATCGGGGTGATGATGAGGTACATCGGCCACGGGATGCCCGGGGGGAACAACTCGTTCCGGAGGTACTTACCCAGACCCTGGGTGCGCGCCCCGGCGGCCAGGTAGGTCAGGAAGACCCACAGCGCCATCAGCAGCGGCAGACCGATCCGGGCGGTACCCCCGATGTTCAGTCCCGGGATCACACTGGCGAGGTTCATCGCCAGGATCGTCACGAAGATCGTGGTGAGCATCGGCAGGAAGGGCTTGGCCTTCTCCTTGCCCATGATCGTCTCGGCGATCTGCACCCGCACGAAGTCCACCAGCAGTTCGATGACCGCTTGGCCGCGGCCGGGCACCAGGGTGATGCGGCGGGCACCGAGCCACAGCAGGAGCAGCAGGACGACGACGACCACGAGCCGCACGAGCATCAGCCGGTCGAAGGCGAACCACCCGTCGGGCTGCCCGAAGATCATGTCCGGGAAGAATTCCTCGATCCCGGGGGCGACGAATTCAGCGGAGTCGTCAGCGGCCGCGACGAGTGGCAGAAGAGCAGCGGCGGACAGGATTCTCTCCCTCGGACACATGGACCTGTGCCACAACGTCCGAGCGTGCGTCACGCTCCGGGCCGGGCACCAGGTTCGGGTTGGGAATACGGCGATCAGCCTACCTGATCCTCATCACCGTGATGACCACGGTTCGCGCCGTCGTCGGCCGGTTCTTCCGGCCCGCGCCGCCCGCCGGCGTCCGACCCCTCAACGCGAGGGCCGTCATCGCGGGTTTTCCGCGGTTCCGTGCCGGTTTCGGCGTTCCGGCCCGTGATATCCACCACAGGCAACCGGGTGCGGGCCACTGTGACCAATTCCACCGTGACCAGGGCGAGCGCGAGCAGGATCAGCACGCCCACGAACACCTCCCGATGGTAGAAGTCGAGGTTGCGCAGCCACAGCAACAGCACCAGGACCACGGCCATCTTCAGGATCCAGCCGCCGAGCAGCACGATCTGCAGCAGTTCCGGGCCGCGACCCACCACGAGGTAGATCAGGACGACGGTGGTGCCGGTGAAGAACAGGCCGATGCCCGCCGCCACCAGCGCTGCCCACACGCCGGCCATCTGGCCGATCAGGTATCCCACCAGACTGCCCAGCAGCGCGCCGGCCACAGTGGTGAGCAGCATGCGCACCAGGACGGTCCGGATCATGGTCAGCATCGCCTCGGTGCGGACGACCCGATCGTTGAGGAAGACCGGTGGGGCGCTCGGAGGGTCGGGCCGATCGGCCCGCTCGTGATCAGTCATCGGTTCATCCTCATCAGGTTCGGTCTCGGTGGGGCAACCTGCGCCAGCCCGCGGAGGTACGGACCGGCAGGTGGACCACGGACAGGAAAGCGGCCACCAGCACGCCCACGACGGTGCCCAGGATCACCCACCCGGTGGGGAAAACGGCAGCCGCTGCGGCGGAGCAGGCGAAGACGGCAGTCCAAATGTACAGAATCACCACGGTTCGGCGGTGCGAGTGCCCGTGGTCCAGGAGCCGGTGGTGCAGGTGCTTGCGGTCCGGGTGGAACGGGGACTTCCCCGCCGCCAGCCGGCGCACCACGGTGATCACCACATCCAGCAGCGGGAGCATGAGCACGGCTAACGGCAGGATGATCGGCACGAATGCCGGCAGCACCTGCCGGGTGGCGAGTAGACCCGGATCGATCTGCCCGGTCACCACGATCGCCGCGGCCGCGATGACGAGCCCGAGCATCATGGCCCCGGAGTCGCCCATGAAGATCCGGGCCGGGAAGAAGTTGTGCGGCAGGAAGCCGATGCACGCGCCCACCAGGCACACGATCACCACCGTGGCCAGGTTGGAGTAATCGGTGGGGCTGGTCACCTGGGTGAGGAGGTAGGTGTAGACGAAGAAGGCGGCGCCGCCGATCGCGACCACGCCCGCCGCCAGGCCGTCGAGGCCGTCCACCCAGTTCACCGCATTGACCGCGATCACCACCGCCAACACGGTCGCGATCAGCGACAACCTGGAGGAGCCGATGGTCAGGCCGAAGATCGGGAAGGTGATCAACTGCACCCCTTGCCATGCCAGCAGGCCGGCGATGAGGATCTGCCCGACGAGTTTGGTGAACCAGTCCAGGTCCCACACATCGTCGGCGACGCCCAGCAGGCAGATCAGGCCGGCACAGCCCAGGATCGCCCAGGGCAGGGTGTCGCTGAAGACCGGCTGGAGGAACTCGATCTGGGAGGCGAGAGTGATCGCCGCGGCCAGTCCCAGGAACATCGCCACTCCCCCGAGCCGCGGGGTGGGAGCGGTGTGCACGTCGCGCGCGCGCACGGGCGTGACGGCCTTGATCCGGTGGGCAAGGAGCCAGACCATCGGGGTCGCCAGGAACGTGACCGCCGCGGCGACGCCCAGGAGCAGCAGGTAGATCCTCACGTGCGGTCCGGCTCCTGCGGGTGCGCCTGCGCGGCGTGGCCGTCGCTGCCGGGCGCCTCCTCGGCCTCGGCCGGCCCGGGCGCCTCCTCGGCCTCGGCCGGCCCGGGCACCTCCTCGGTAACTTGCTCGGCGAGTTCCGGGGCGACCTCGGCGAGTTGCTCGGCACTGATCGCCCCTGGCCGCACGATCCGTAGACGATCACCGGTGGCATCGATGATCGTGGAGGGGGTCTCCCCCGGCGCCGGCCCGCCGTCCAGGTACAGGCTGACGCTCCTGCCCAGTTGCGCCGCCGCGTCGGCAGCGGTCAGCGCCGCCGGACGGCCGGTGCTGTTGGCGCTGGAGACCGCCAACGGTCCCGTCTTGCGCAGCAGCGCGAGCGTGAACTCGTGGTCCGGCATCCGCAGCGCGACCGTCCCCTGGGTCTCCCCCAGGTCCCACATCAGCGATGGTTGGGCGGGCAGCACCACCGTGAGTGCCCCGGGCCAGAACCGGGCCACCAGGTCCCGCACCGCATCGGGGATGTCGGTCGCCAACCCGTCCAGGGTGCGCACGTCGCCGATGAGCACCGGGGGCGGCATGTGCCGCCCGCGGCCCTTCGCGGCGAGCAGGGCCGCCACCGCCTGCGGGGTGAAGGCGTCGGCCGCGATGCCGTAGACGGTGTCGGTGGGCAGAACCACGAGCGCCCCGCGGGAGAGGGTACGGACCGCCTCGTCCAGGTGCGGCCACCAGGTGGCCGGTTCGGTACAGTCGCGCAGGTTCGGCTCATCCACGGCACCGAGTCTCCCACGTCGCCGGTCGTGGCATCGTATGAAGATGGCCACCACCACCTCCACCGGCGCCCTGCTGGCGCGCGTGGGATTCGCCCTCGCGGTCGCGGTGCATCTGGTGGTGCTGTACCTGCCCGCGATCCCCTCGTCGGTGCCTGCGGGCATCCCCGGGGCGGACAAGGTGGTGCACGTGCTCGTGTTCGCCGCGGTGATGGCCACCGGGGTCATCGCCCGCGTGCCCACGCGGTGGCTCGTGGCGGCGCTAGTGGTCCACGCGGGCCTGAGCGAGGTGATCCAGGAGATGGTCCTGCCGGGGCGCGGCGGGGAACTGGCGGATCTGGCCGCCAACCTCGGCGGCATCGCGCTGGGTTGGTACCTGGCGTCGGTGGTGCGCCGGCGCCGGTTGGAGGTTCCCCCCGAGGAGCCCGCGGTCCGGGAGGACTAGCCCCGACGGC
>CALKWS010000388.1 GCA_938004115.1 uncultured Ruaniaceae bacterium | reverse complement strand
GCGATGCGGCCCAGGCTCAGCGCGGTGGCCTCCAGCGCCCCCCGGTAGATCTGCTCCGCGGTGGTGGCCGCGGTGAGGTCCAGGATGTGCGCACGGGCCTCGGTGGCCCACCCGGTGGACCGCTCCCCGCTGAAGAACGGCAGCATCAACGGGGTCCCCTCGTCGGGTTCACCGCGCAGCAGGCCGTCGAGGTTGGTGCTCTCCGGCATCCCTTCCGGGCCCAGGCTCGAGCCGCCCACGCGCAGCACCTGCTCGGCCCAGCTGGCCACCCGGCCCACGTCGCTGACCGCCCCGCCCAGGAGCGTGCGGTCGGCGCTGAACCGGTAGGCCCACAACCCGCTGGGCAGGGCACCGGGTCCGGTGGGCACCACGGTGCGCATCGCCCCGGAGGTGGCCGCGGAGACGCCCACCACCCCGCGGGTGGCGGCGTCCGCACCGAAGTTCGCGGCCAGCCCGTCCCCGATCACCGGGTACCAGCGCGCCTCGGCCAGCGCCGGCCATCTGCGGGCCACCTCCGCCGCCGCGCTCCCGGTGGGGATGATCGGTTTGTCCGGGTCGTGTACCGGGCTCAACTGGTCGAGCCGGATCCCCGAGGCCCGCACCATCTGCTCGTCCCAGGTGCCGCTGACCCGGTCCAGCATCCCGGACCAGGCAGCCGCGGCGCTGCCCACCGCGGTGGTGCCCAACAGCCGCAGATACACGTACTCGCCCAGGGTCAGCCAGCGGGTCGATGCGGTGAACATCTCCGGGTGTTCCTGGGCCAGCCACCGCAACCGTGCCGGGGTGTAGGAGGTGTGCAACCGGGTGCCGGTGCGCTGGTGCACCTGCTCCTCGTCCAGTTCCCGGCGCAGCTCGGTGACCTGGGCGCTGCACCGGGTATCGGCGTAGGTGAAGCACGGGGTGACCGCCTCGTCGTCGTCGTTCACCCCCACCAGGGAGGAGGAGAACGTGTCGATCGCCACCCCGCCGATCCGACTGCCGGCGGGTAACTGGCCCACCAGGTCGTCGATGATGGTCGCGATCTCGCTGACCACCTCGTCGGCGTCGATCACCGCGGTCCCGGAGGCGTCGGTGACGAATGCGTGCCGCGCCTTGCCGCGCAGGCCCGGCACCTCGGTGCCGGTGGCGTCGAACACCCCGCCCCGGGTGCCGGAGGAGCCCACGTCGAAAGCCAGCACCCACGGCGCCCGGCCGGCCACCGCGCCCTCATCCACACCCGCGCTCACGATCACTCCTCCTGTTGTGTGCCCTGTTGCGAGCAACGATAGAGTCTGGGGTTGTGAGTGCACACTATGACGTCGTTGTTCTTGGGGCCGGTCCAGGTGGCTATGTGGCGGCGATCCGCGCCGCCCAACTGGGCAAGAAGGTCGCGGTGGTGGAGAAGCGGTACTGGGGTGGTGTCTGCCTCAACGTGGGGTGCATCCCGTCCAAGGCGCTGCTGCGGAACGCGGAGATCTCCCACCTGCTGACCAAGGAGAAGAAGAAGTTCGGCATCGAGGGCGATGCCACCATGTCCTACGAACCGACGCACAAGCGGTCGCGGCAGGTGTCCGACGGGATCGTCAAGGGCGTGCACTTCCTGATGCGGAAGAACAAGATCGACGAGGTGCACGGCTGGGGCACGTTGACCTCCGCCACGTCGATGACCGTGGACGGTGAGGACGGCAAGCAGGACCTGACCTTCGACAACCTCATCATCGCCACCGGCGCCACCACCCGGATGATCCCCGGGGTGGAGTTGAGCGAGAACGTGGTGACCTACGAGGAGCAGATCCTCGACCCGAACCTGCCCGGCTCGATCGTCATCGCCGGCTCCGGCGCGATCGGGGTGGAGTTCGCCTACGTCATGGCCAACTTCGGGGTGGAGGTGACCATCGTGGAGTTCCTGGACCGGATGGTCCCCACGGAGGACCCGGAGGTCTCCAAGGAACTGGCCAAGCACTACAAGCGCCTGGGCGTGAAGGTGATGACGTCCACCAAGGTGGAGGGCGTGGAGGACACCGGCGACGGCGTGAAGGTGACCGTCTCCCCCGCCGACGGCGGTGAGTCCCAGGTGCTGCAGGCCGACCGGATGCTCTCGGCGATCGGGTTCGCCCCCCGGGTGGAGGGCTACGGCCTGGAGGACATCGGCGTGCAGACCGAGCGGGGGGCGATCGTGGTGGACTCCCGCGGACGCACCAACGTGGACGGGGTGTACGCGATCGGGGACGTGACCGGCAAACTCATGCTCGCCCACACCGCCGAGGCGATGGGCGTGGTGGCCGCCGAGACCATCGCGGACGCCGAGACCATGGAGATCGACTTCGACTTCATCCCGCGCGCCACGTACTGCCAGCCGCAGATCGCCTCCTTCGGGTACACCGAGGAGCAGGCCAAGGAACGCGGCTTCGACGTGAAGGTGGCGAAGTTCCCGTTCTCCGCCAACGGTAAGGCCGGTGGCCTGGGCGACACCTCCGGGTTCGTCAAGGTGGTGGCCGATGCGCAGTACAACGAGATCATCGGCGCGCACATGATCGGCCCGGACGTGACCGAGCTGCTGCCGGTGCTCACCCTGGCCCAGCGCTGGGACCTGACCGCCGACGAGGTGGCCCGGAACATCTTCGCCCACCCCACCCTGGGGGAGTCGGTGAAGGAAGCGATCCACGGTATCGCCGGCGAGATGATCAACTTCTGATCGGATGCGGACCCAGCCTCAGGTGCATGATCAGTCCCAGACTCACGGTCCGGGTATGACCCGGTTCGAGGCGTTGTCCCCCGCCGGGCGGGTGCTGATCTTCGTGCTCTTCGGTGGTGGGGCGGCGGCGCTGCTGTACCTGGTGCCCTTCTACGCCCGGTTCGTGGCGGAGTTGTCCTGGATGCCGCTGCGGGAGCAGTGGCTGGCCCTGGGCAGTTACGACAGTTGGTTCTACTCCTGGCGGTTGCTGATCGGCCTGGTGATCGGGGCGCTGGTGGGTCATCTGGTGGCCGGTCGCAGCACCTCGTTGGTGATGACCGACGACCGGTTGACCTTCCGCGTCGGTGATGAGGTGAGTGTGATCAACCGCGGCCAGGTCGGTGCCGTACGCGGCAGGCGCAGCCGGGTCACCGTGACCGGGTTGAACCAGGAGCGGCTGTTCCACGGCAAGCTGGAAGCCGGCCACGAGCAGATCCGGCAGGCGTTCCAACGGCACCGGTACCCCTGGCAGGACTGACCCGGCCCGCCGGCGCCCGCCTGGTCCGCCCCTGCGCCGCCACGGCGTCGGTATCGCCCGCCAAGGGGCGGTTGATCGGCGCCTGAGCGTTCCAGAGCCGATCGATGTCCCCCTCGGCGCGCCTGACCGGCCCGCTCAGGTGCGCCCGCGGGCCCTTGAGGAGTCCTCCACGGGAGGTGAGACGATGAACACATGGCCACGGCTGTGCCGCCTATGGGCGAGGAGCACCGACGCCGGATCCGGGCGTTCACCCTCTCGGCGCTCGGCGGGGTGGCGCTCCTCGTCGTCGGCGTGCTCACCTTCGCCCTGGTGGTGGGCTTCCCCGTCCCCGGCACCGGGACCGTGGCCGCGGTGGCCCGCACCGACCAGGAGCGGGACGTGGTGGTGCGCGCGGTGATCGGCGACCCCGGCTGTGAGGAGCTGACCGGGATCGACGTCACCGAGTCCGCCACTCAGGTGGACCTCACGGTGCGCACCTCGATCCCGAACGGCACCAGGTGGGACTTGACCTGCCATGACGTCGCCACGTTCGTGTACCACACCGTGCGGCTGGATGCCCCGTTGGGCGACCGCACGGTGCTCGATGACACCACGCAGACCCAGGTGCAGGTGCTCGATAGCGTGACGGATCTGACCCATGACGGCTGAGCACACGCCGCCGCCCGCCGCCCGCGCGTCGGCGGAAGCCGGATTCACACCTCACAAACCCGTGAGCCGGTGCGTCTACCCGGTGTGATGACGGTTCCCTTCGACCAGGTCGTGACCCGCCACGGGGCCACCGTGCTCCGGGTGTGCCGGGCCGTGCTCGGCCCGGACCACGCCGAGGACGCCTGGTCCGAGACGTTCCTGGCCGCGCTGCGCGCCTACCCGGACCTCCCGCCGGATGCGAACGTGGAGGCGTGGCTGGTCACCATCGCCCATCGCAAGGCGATCGACCACGTGCGCCGCACCGCCCGCCAGGCCCGGCCGGTGGCCGCCGTACCGGAACGCGGCAGTTCCCGTTACGCCCCGGGCGGGTGGGAACGGGACCTGTGGGAAGCGCTCGGTGACCTGCCGGACAAGCAGCGCCACGCCGTCGTCTACCACCACATCGCCGGATTGCCGCACGCCGAGGTGGCCGCGATCATCGGCGGCAGCCCGGCCGCGGCCCGCAAGGCGTCCTCCGACGGGATCGCCGCGCTGCGCCGGCACTACACCGAGGAGCACCCATGAACCACGACGCCGACCTGACCCAGCAACTGACCGCCCCGGTGCCGCAGGAGGCGGTGGACCGGTTGCGGGCCGACCTGGCCCAGCGCGCCGATGACGCCGACCTACTCGACGTGGCCTACCGGACCGTGCCCACCCCGATCGGGGAGTTGCTCCTCGCCGCGACCCCGGCCGGCGTGGTGCGGGTGGCGTTCGCCGGGGAGGACTTCGACGCGGTGCTCACCGACCTGGCCGCCAGGATCAGCCCCCGGGTGCTGCACGCCCCGGCGCGGTTGGACCCGGCCGCGCGGCAGATCGAGGAGTATTTCGACGGCCGACGGCGCAACTTCGACGTGGCGGTGGACCTGTCCCTGATCGGGGGGTTCCGCCGGGAGGTCCTGGACGAGTTGCAGACCGTGCCGTTCGGGGTACGGGTCACCTACACCGAACTGGCCGCACGATCGGGCCGGGCGAGGGCGGTGCGGGCGGCGGCGAGCGCCTGTGCGCAGAACCCCGTGCCGGTGGTGGTGCCCTGCCACCGGGTGGTGCGCACCGACGGGACCCTGGGCGGGTACCGCGGGGGTCTGCCGGCCAAGGAGACGTTGCTGGCGCTGGAGTCGGCTGCGGCGTGAGAGGCGTACAGTCGTCGCCGTGCCTGCTGAACCACGGATCCACCGGTTGCCCCCGACCGCAGCCCGCGACACCGCCGTCGTCCATCACCTCACCACGCTGATCAACACCGTCTACCAGGACGCCGAGGGCGAGTTGTGGCAGGGCGCCGTCGCCCGCACTGACGCCGATGAGGTCGCTGCCGTCATCGGTGCCGGGCAGATGATCGTGGCTCGCGGAACCCTCCAGAGCCCCGAGCACGCGGGCGACGGCGATGACGACCCGGCTGACGGGCACCGTGCCGAGGAGGCCGCCGGGGGCAGGGGCAACCTGGGCGCGAGTGCCGAGGGCCCGATCATCGGTGTGGTGCAGGCCCACGCCGACGGCGGTCGGGGATGGTTCGGCATGCTCGCCGTCGACCCCGGTTATCGGGGTGCAGGGATCGGCAGGGCCCTGGTCCGGGCCGCCGAGGAACTGGTGGCGGATGCGGGCGGGACCGAGGTGGAGATCTCGGTGATCATGGCCACCGACGACTCCTTCGCCCCGAAGATCGAGTTGTCCCGGTGGTACCAGCGACTCGGCTACGTACCGGTGGAGACGCTCAGCGTGGCCGAGGCCATCCCCGGGATGGAGACCGTGCTCGCCGTGCCGTGCCACATGCAGATCCTGCGCAAGACCCTGTCCAACACGTAAGCGGCCGCCGAAGCGGTTCGGCACCGACGACGACCGCAATGGTCGACGTGGGTGGCGCTTGCTGGCAGGCGTTCTAGCGCTGGGGCCAACTGACCGGCCCACTGCGTCTGAGCGACGAAGCCAGCATCATTCGGCTGAG
>CALKWS010000387.1 GCA_938004115.1 uncultured Ruaniaceae bacterium | reverse complement strand
TCGATAGTTCGTGTTCATAAGTGTTGCTACTGTAGATCGTCCTGTTCTGGTCCACAACAGTTATTCGGATGAATTAATATGGGTGTATGCCAACGTCCGGCGAGGCTCACCGTCTGAGCGCACGACTGCTGCGGGTATCGGAACGGATCCGTGCGGATTTCGCGGCCATCGCCGCGGACTTCGACCTCACGGTCCTGCAGGCCCGGTCGCTGCTGTTCCTGGAGGAGGACCGGCCGATGCGCGCCCTGGCCGAGCACCTGGGCAGTGAGCCCTCCAATGTCACCGGCCTGGCCGATCGGCTGGAGTCGGCCGGCCTCATCCAACGCGTGGCCGGCACCGACCGCCGTGTCACGCTGCTACGCCTGACCGCGGCGGGCACACGGTTGCGCGCCCGTCTCGCCGAACGTGTGGCCGCCGAGGCCACCGTCATGGCCCGTCTCGACTCCGCGCAGCGACGGACCCTCGCACAGTTGCTCGACCAGCTCCTGGCGTAGGTTGATCCGGTAGCGGGCGTCCGCCGTGTCCGCCGACCGACTCTGACAGGCTTGGAACGATGATCGAATTCCGCTCCGTACGCAAGGAGTACCCCGGCGGCACCGTGGCCGTGCACGACTTCTCCCTGGTCCTACCCGCACGGACCACCACGGTGCTCGTGGGCCCCTCCGGCTGCGGCAAGACCACCCTCCTGCGGATGATCAACCGGATGGTCGAACCCACCTCCGGCAGCGTCCAGATCGACGGCGCCGACGTGGCCGGCCGCGACCCGGTCCGGCTGCGGCGCAGTATCGGGTACGTGCTGCAGGACGGCGGCCTGCTGCCCCACCAGACCGTGGCCGACAACGTCGGCACCGTGCTGCGGCTGAACCGCAACCCGCGCGCCCGGACGCGGCAACGGACGCTGGACCTGCTGGAGACCGTCGGGTTGGCCCCCGATCTTGCCCACCGCTATCCGGCCCAGCTCTCCGGAGGACAGCAGCAACGCGTGGGCGTCGCCCGCGCCCTGGCCGCCGACCCGAACATCCTGCTCATGGACGAACCCTTCGGCGCGGTGGACCCCATCGTGCGAACCGAACTACAGACCGAGATCCTGCGGCTCCAACAGCAGTTGCACAAGACGATCGTCTTCGTCACCCACGACATCGACGAGGCCCTCCTGCTGGGCGATCAGGTCGTGATCCTGCGCGAAGGAGCCCGCATCGCCCAGCACGGCACACCCAGCCAGATCATCGAGAACCCGGCCGATGAGTTCGTGGCCGAATTCATCGGCCTGACCGGCGGGGCGCGCCAGTTGCGGGCCAAGCGCACCGCCAACGGCACCGTGCTGGTCGACGCCCACGGGCGGACCCGGGGAGTGCTCGCCGGCGAGGCCGAGGACGGCGCGGACGGCGAGGGCCCGGCTGAACCGGTCGCGGTCGGCCGCCGCGATGGCCGTACGACCGGTGGGCGCCCGGGGCGGCCGGCCGAGGAGAACGGATGAACTGGGTCCTGGGCAACCTCGACCTGATCGTCCGGCTCACCGGTGAGCACTTACGACAGTGCGCCCCGCCGATCGTGATGGGGCTGATGCTGTCCATCCCCTTGGGCTGGGTGGCCTACCGCTACCGGCTGACCCGGGGGGTGGTGCTCACGGTGGTCGGACTGTTGTACACCATTCCCTCCCTGGCCCTGTTCGCGATCCTCCCGCCGCTGCTCGGCCTGAGTTTCCTCTCCGAACTCAACCTCATCATCGCCCTGACCATCTATGCGGTGGCGATCATGACCCGGTTCGCCGCCGATGCCTTCACCTCCGTGGCCCCCTCGGTGCGCCAGGCGGCACGAGCCGTCGGCTACGGGCCCTGGCAGCGGTTCTGGCGGGTGGAACTGCCGCTGGCCGGACCAGTGATGATCGCGGGACTGCGGGTGACCGCGGTCTCCACCATCTCGCTGGCCACCGTTGGGGTGCTGATCGGCATCGACAACCTGGGGTACCTGTTCACCAACGGGTACCAACGGGAGATCCTGCCGTCGGTGCTGGCCGGGGTGGTGGCCACGGTCGCGGTCGCGCTGGTCGTCGATGTGTTGATCCAACTGGCCGGGCAGCTCCTGATGCCGTGGTGGTCCGGCACCGCGCAGGGCGGCACGGCGCGGTCCGGTTCGACGCAGCCGCGCTCTGCACGGCCGGGCCGG
>CALKWS010000386.1 GCA_938004115.1 uncultured Ruaniaceae bacterium | reverse complement strand
CCTCGTCGTCGGCGATCTCCAGCAGGTCCTGGGCCGGGGTGTTGCCCCGCACCAGGGTGCGTACCTCGTTGTGCACCCCTTCGGCGTTCAGCCGGCGGCGGATCTCCTCGAGTTCCTCCTCCACCGCGCGCCCGTCCCGTGAGTTCCAGTCCCGGTCCTCCTCATAGGAGTTGACGATCACGAGTTTGGTGTTCAGCCGCCTGGCTTCGTACTCGGCACGTTCCAACGCCGCGCGCCCCGCTGGTGTGGGCAGATACCCGGTCACGATGGCCATCCGAACTCCTTCCGTCGCAGTGTGCCTGGGCGCACCATCGCGCCCCGGCCGTGTGACTCAAGTTAGCAGTGAGCACATCGGGCAGGCTGGGCATAAGGTCCTGCTGGCGCGCGGGCGATACCTTGCTCACCGGATCCGCACGGCCTGGTCGAACCAGGTGAGTACCGTCTCCGAACCGAACGGCCACACCTGTTCGGCAAGGGCAGCCGGTCCCTGCGTCAGCACTCCTTGCGCCAGCGCACCTCCCTGAGCCAACGCACCGCCCTGCGCCAGCACGCCCTGGCCCGGCGCCCCGTGCCCGAACGCGGGCACGCCGGGCAGGGAGAACCCGAGCGAAGCGTGCCGGACCGGTGCGCACTCGTCCAGCCGAGCGAGCCTACGGGCGGCCGCCACGCCGTCGTGCAGGTCGCCCAGTTCATCTACCAGGCCGCGTTCGAGGGCGTCCTGGCCGCTCCAGATGCGGCCGCGGCCGATCTGGTCCACCTCTTCGGGGGTCATGTTCCGCCCGGCCGCCACCCGATCCACGAAGCGCTCGTACACCTGCCCCATCATCCGCTCCGCCCAGGCTCGCTCGGCCTCGGAGAAGGGGCGGTTCGGGCTGTTGAACAGGGCCAGGTCCCGGCCCACCGTCTCGGGGTTCAGCCCGTGCTTCTCGTTGAACGCCGCCAGCACCGGTTTGCCCGCTACCACTCCGATGCTGCCGGTGAGGGTGAACGGGCTGGCCACCACGTGGCCAGCGCCGGCCAGCACGTAGTACCCGCCAGAGGCGGCCACCTCCCCCATCACCGCCACCACCGGTTTGCGGCAGCGGGCCACCGCCCGGTGGATCAGGTCGGAGGCCAGCGCGGACCCGCCCGGTGAGTCCACGTAGAGCACGATCGCCGCGGTCTGTTCGTCCCGGTCCGCCTTGCGCAGGGTGGCCACCACGGTGTTGGCGCCGGCCAGCGGACCGGACACCAGCGGCAGCGGCGGGGCCGGCCGGGAGCGCCCGGAGACGATCGCCCCGATCACCGGCACCACGGCCACACCCCCGGCACGGCGGCGCGGGCGGCTCCGGGCACCCGAGCGGCGCGAGGAACCCGGGCGCGTCCCGGCCCGGGGACACGGTCTGGGTGGCAGTAACAACTCCAGGCTGCGGGCGATGGGTTGGTCCACCACCCGGACGAGGTCATCGTCATAGGCCACGGTAGTGATCAGCCCGGCGGCCAGCAGGTCCGCGGCGCTGGTGAGACCGGCGTCGAAGATGCTGCCCGGCTCGGCGCCGTCGGCCACGGCCTGTAACCAGGCGCGTTCGGCCGAGGAAAGATAGGCGGTGAGTTGTTCCCGCTCGTAGGCGTCCATGTGGTCCTCGGAGAACCTGGTCAGGGCCGACTTGTACTCCCGGATGCGCAGGTTCTCGAAACCGATGCCGTGCTTGTGCAGGAACGCGCCGAGGAACACCTGCTCGGCGGCGAAACCCGGCAGCATCACCTCGGCCGACTCCGGGGCGACCACCTCGGCCAGTTCGGCCGTGATCAGCAGGCTGCGCATCGACACCTGCGGCAGATAGCCGACCACCCGCACCTGATGGGCCAGCCGCCCCAGGGCCGCGCCGAGTGCCCGGGCCGTGGCCAGGCCGGCCTTCACCTCCCCCACCCGCACCAGCACCCCGGTGAGCCAGCGCGCCTGGGCCAGTCGTTCCAGCCGGGCGGTGAACTGTTCGAAGGACTCCTCCCGGCGCAGCATGCCCAGCGTGCCACCGGAGGCGTGCGTGGGGTAACTCCCGTGCAGGTCGAGCACCACCCAGTCCGGGTGGCGGTCTTTGGGGGCCGGGCGGCCGACGGCGAGGCGGAACTTCTCCCGAACGTGAACCATGGTCCACCGTAACCACCGAACCAACCACCACACCCGGGCCAGGCCTTCGCGAGGGTGTCACAGGTCCCGCTCGGCCAACTCCCGGAACTCATCGGGCACCCCCGGGGACCCGCCCAGCGCGGCGGGCAGGTACCCCACGGCGCCGCGCCCGAAGCGTTCGCGGACGGCGTCCATGGAGTGGTCCAGCGCCCAGCGGGCCGCGCCGGTGGCCGACCCGGGGCGCCACGGGTCCGGCGGCGGCAGCGGCAGCTCCAACTGGATCGTCTGTTGCGCGTGCAGGTTGGACACCGAGATACCGAGCAGCGTGATCTGCACCCCACGCCCTACGGTGTCGGCGCCCGCAGCAGCGTTGGCGCCGGAAGGATCGGGCGGACCGGAGCCGTCACTGGGACCGTCACCGGGACCCGGCCCGGAGGCGATGGCGCGCCAGGCGAGGGTCTCGGCGATTTCGGTGAGGGTGAGGGTTGATGAGATCGGCTGGGCCAGGGTGTGGGAGCGGGTGACGGCGCGCATCGCGGTGAACCGCACCCGCACGGTGATCGTGCGCCCGGCACTGCCCTTCCCGCGGAGCCGCCCGGCAATGCGTTCGGCCAGGCCGCTCAGCACGGTGCGGACCAGTTCCGGGGTTGCCACCACCCGGCCCAACGCCGACTGCGCGCCCACCGACCGGGCCCGGACCGCCGTGGTCACCCGGCGCGGATCCTCGTTGTGGGCCAGGCTGTGCAGTTTGGCGCCGGCGGCCCGCCCCAGGAGGCGTTCCATCACGGGGCGCTGGGTGTGCCGCAGTTCGCCGATGGTGCGGATGCCCAGGTCGCTGAGGCGGCGTTCGGTGACCGGGCCCACGCCCCACAGCAGCCCGACGGGCAGCGGGTCGAGGAAGCGCTGTTCGTCGTCGGGCTCCACGACGATCAGCCCGTCGGGTTTGGCCACCTGGGAGGCGATCTTGGCCAGGTGTTTGGTGCGCGCCGCGCCCACGGAGATCGCGAGCCCCACCTCGGCGCGCACCCGGCGGCGGACCAGCGCCCCGATCTGCCCCGGCGGCCCGAACAGGTGAGTGGCGCCGGAGACGTCCAGGAACGCCTCGTCGATCGAGATGCGCTGCACCGCGGGCGTGACCTCCCCGAGGATCTGCATCACGTCGTCGGCGATCGGTTGGTAGCGGGAGAAGTGCCCGCGGACGAAGATCAGCCCCGGGCACAGTTGCGCCGCCTTCCAGCCGGGCATCCCGCCCTGCACCCCGTGGGCCTTGGCCTCATAGGAGGCGGCCAGCACCACTCCCCCGCGGGCGCTGCCCCCGACGGCGACCGGCCGGCCGCGCAGTCCCGGCTCGAGCAACTGCTCGACGGAGGCGTAGAACGCGTCGAGGTCGGCGTGCAGGATGGTGGGCCCGGCGGACACACCACCAGCCTACTCGAACATGCGTTTGAGGGCAGGGTCCGCCGGCCTCGGTGTAAGAGCCTTCCAGCCCTATCTCGCTGTGTCCGCGTCCCGCTCCCGTTCTGCGTCCCGCTC
>CALKWS010000385.1 GCA_938004115.1 uncultured Ruaniaceae bacterium | reverse complement strand
AGCGGGAAGCACCAGCCGGTGCGGTCGGGCCAGTACTGCTCGGCCAGGTCCCGGTCATCCATGGCGTGCTCGGGCTGCACGCTCGCCACCACCCCCAGGCGGGCGAACCGGGCATGGTCATCGGGGTGGACCAGCTGGGCATGTTCGATCCGGCCGGGTACGCCGGTGGCCTCGAAGACGTCCAGCGCCGCGGTCACGGCGAGGTCGCCGATGGCATGGATCGTGGTGAGGATCCCGCCGGCGTGGGCACGGCGTACGGTGTCCACCATCTCGGCCACCTCGTACTCCCGGTGACCGTACCCGCCTCCGGGTGACCGGACGGCGTCGGACGTGCCGCGGTAGGGGTCCCGGCACAGCGCGGTGCGGGTGTTCAACGACCCGTCGGAGAGGATCTTCAACGGCCCCACCCGCACCATGCCACCGGTGCCGGGCACCTCCTGCCCGCTACGCCACCCCTCGGCCAGCGCCTGCGGCAGGCGGTCGGGGTAGATGCCGGCCTCCACCCGCACCGGCGCCGGGCCGTGCTGCAGACGCTCGCGCCAGTCGGTGATGTTGTCCGCCCACTCCAGGTCCACCACGCCCACCACGCCGCGGGCCGCCAGCAGCGGCAGCGCCCGCCGCAGGGCGGTCTCGGCGCCGGTGATCGTGACCTCGTCCAGCCGCGCCATCGCCGCGAACCACGGCCCCTCGCGGACCAGCCCGTCGGTACCGGTGCTCACCCCCAACAGTTCGGCGCCCGCGCCGTTCACCCAGGCGCAGTGCAGGTCCGCGGACACCAGCACGACCGGAACGGCGCCGGCGACCTGGTCCAGCGCGAGCCGGGTGGGCTCGTCGGGCCACGGCGCGTCACGGAAGCCGTAGCCGACCACCGGGGTGCGATCGGCGGGTAGCGCGGCGGCCACCAGGTCGAGCACCTGGGCGGCCGAACCGGCCCGGCTCAGGTCGAGCCGGGTCATCGCCAGCGCCCACTGCACCATGTGGGTGTGCTCGTCCCACAGCCCGGGCAGCAGGAACCGGCCGTCGGCGTCGACCACCGCGCCGCCGGGTGGGGCAGGTGTCTGCGCGGACGGCACGATCCGGTCGATCAGCCCGTCACGAACGGTCACGTCCCACGTGTCCGCGGCCGCCGGGGCGTCGGCTCCACCTGCGCCGTACGCATCCGGCGCCGGTCCGCCCGGCCCGCCGGCGCCGTCGTGCCTCGGCAGCCGTACCCCGCGGATCACCGTGGAGGCCGGCCCATCGCTCAGTGCCATACGTGCTCCTTCCCGTCCCGAAGGGTACGGGCCGGTGGCCGGGGCCTCACCCCGCCTCGAGTTCGGGCACCGGGGTCTGATGGCTGTAGACGAGGAAGTTGTCGATGTTGGTCTTCCGGATCATCACTTTCAGGGCGCGGGCGTCCCCGCTGGGCTGGCGGCCCTGGGCGAAGTCACCCAGCACGCTATGGAAGTTCACGGGGTTGACCTCCAGTACCCGCATCCGGAAGAACCGCACCGCTGCCTTGAACCGCTGCCGGTAGGACAGTTCGTTGAACCCGCTGCGGGCGGTGTGGCCGGCGTCGCGGCGCCAGTGGTTCCACTCGACGGTCGCGGTGTCGCCGTGGTCGCGGGCCTTCCAGGTCTGGTGCTCGAAGATCAGGTACCAGAACTTCCCGTACTCGTTCACGCATGCCCGGATGGAGGCGGCGTCGTTGCCCGGGGACTCCTTCTGCATGTAGTCGGAGGCCTTCAGGTCCCCGTAGTGGGTGATGTGTCCGGCGGAGCCGAACTCCAGGTCGTAGTCGTACCCGCCGGGCGTCTTCTGCTTGATGAACCGCATGGCGCGGGTGTGCCCGCCCGCAGTGAGGAACCGGTGCAGCCGGTACTCCAGGTAGAAGCCCGGCCACTCGGCCTGGAAGGTGTCGGGCCAGTTAGCGGCGTGCATCTGCTGGACGGCGTCCAGTGCCGGGGTGATCCCGCCGTCGAGGAACTCGTCGTTGAACGCGGCCAGCACCTCCAGGTGCGGTTCGCGCGCCACGCGGTCGGTGCGCAGGTAGGCGGCGAACTGGTCGGCACGGACGCTGGTGAGCCGGTTCCCGTTGCGGTCCACCCGGGTGAAGGACCCGTGCAGTTGCGCCTGGAACAGGTCATTGGTGGCCACGTGCGCGGCGGAGTTGTTGGCCTTGCGCAGCACGTAGGTGGCCGGGTCGAAGTCCACCAGGATGGTGGTCTGGCGATAGTGGTACAGACCGATGAACCGGACCCGCACGCCCTCCCCGGACAACGTGTGATACGCGCTGACCCACCGCCGGGGGATCTGGATACGCTTCTTGAACCCGGGCCAGGGGTGGCCCAGGTGGTGCACCTGGCGCACCAGCAGCGCCTGGTCGTCGAACCGGAGCACCCGCTCCCCCTCGACCTGCTGGATGTAGACCTCTGGCAGGTAGCGGCCGATGATCGCCACGCGTTGGTTGAAGGGCAGTTTGCTGTCCGCGTCCAGGACCAGGCTGCCGTCGGGCAGGATCTGGTCCACCTGTACCGCGCGCATCAGTTCACGCTCCCGCCGGCAGCCACGTCCCTGACCATCTCGTGGTCAGGCGACGCTGATCCGCGCGGCCGGAGCCGGGGTGGGCAGTGCGCCGCGGTTGAGCACCGCATCGGGGTTCTCCGGCGCCGACTGAACCGCGCGGGCAAGCCCCGGGGCCCGGGCGGCCACGTCCTCCAGGGTGCGCAGCAGGTGCTGGCGCATCACGTAGTAGGCCGCACCGATGTTCACCCCGTTGCCCATCTGCCGGTAGGACGCGGCGTCGGGTTGACCGGCGAAGGTGAACTCATCCGGCAGTCCCTGCAGCCGCGCCGCCTCGCGGGGAGTGATCCGCCGGCGGCGGTCGCCCAGGATCGTGGTCTGGGTGATCGCGACCAGCGCCGGGACGTAGGTGGGCTTCTTGGCCCGGATGCCCGAGGGGCGGAAGTGCATGATGGTGGACCACAGCGACGCCGCGTCCTGGGCCTGCCACTCCAGTTTGCGCCGGGAGGCGGGGAAGTGTTGCAGGTGGTCATGCCGGGCGAGCCAGGGATCGAGCACGCTACGGTGTGCCCGGTAGAAGTCGGCGTTCTTCCGCAGGAAGTTCGCCTTCCACCCCGGGGTGCCGGGTTCGATACGGGGGTCGGTGACGAACGCGTCGGCCCAGATCGGGAACCCGGGCAGGGTCGCCACCCGGGGGCGGATGAGTTGCACGAACTCATCCCACACATCGATCCACTCCACCTCGGTGGCGTTGAGCCGGTAGGCGTCCGGGTCGGTGATCTCATCGTCGGCCAGCAGGGGCAGGTCGGTGCGCAGGTCCCACCGCTGGGGGTCCCAGGACCGGCCGTCCGGACGCATCACCGGCCGATGAGGCACCACCGGTTCGTCCCACGACTGTGCCCACGCGCGCCGCGGGCCCACGTAGGTGCCGGTGATGAACACCCGGTCGCGCACCTGCGGGCGGCCGCCGAGTTCGGGGGGCAGCAGGTGCGGGGAGAACACCGTGGGGGTGGTGGAGATCTGGTAGCCCAGGTCCCGTAGGGTGCGGGTGATGGTGGCCCAGGTATGCCGGTGTCGCGGCCCGGCCAGGTTGCGCACGTTCTCCAGCAGGATCGCCGCCGGGCGACGTTCCTCCAGCACCCGGGCGATGTTCCAGAACAGGGTGCCGCGGGTCTCCTCCATCCCCTTCTGGAACCCGGACTTGGAGAACGGTTGGCACGGGAACCCGGCGGCGAGGACGTCGTGCTGGGGCACGTCCATCCGTCCGGTGGTCATCGGCACGATGTCTCCGTGTACGGGGATGTCCCAGTTGCTCCGGTAGACCTCGGCGGCGACCGGGTCGATCTCCGAGGCGAAGGCCGGGCGGCCACCCAGGGCGCCCAGCACGCCGTGGAACCCCCCGATGCCGGCGAAGAGGTCGGCGAACGTGAACGTCGACCCTCCGGCAGGAACCAGCATGGTGGTCAGCTTACCGCCACCCGCCGGCGGCGGGCCGTCCACCACGCCAGGGGGCGGTGCGGGCGCGTTGCGGGTACGGCCGGCGGGCGCGGCGCCGGCCGGATCCAACGGGGCCATCGGCAGATCGATCTCCTTCACTGACTACTGCCCCGAGGGTAGGTGCCACCCCTGACATCGCCCGGGCAGCGCCGCCGCTCCCACTGCGGTTACGCCGTCGGGCTCGGTTCGTCCACCCAGCCCAGTTCGGCACGCACCCCGGCCGGCAGCAGGTGATCCACCCGGTCCAGGACGAACGTGGGCCGGTGTGCGGCGTCCGCGGCCCGGGCCTCGGCGGCGGTGGAGTCCCCGGTGAGCACCAGCGCCGACGGGATGCCCGCGGCGGCCGCCATCGCGATATCGGTGTGCAGCCGGTCTCCCACCATGACGCACTCGGCCGGGTCCACGTCCAGGCCCTCCAGGGCTGCGGTGAGCATGGCCGGGTCGGGCTTGCCCACGTTCTTGGTGAGTGTGGTGCCGGTGCAGGCCTCGATCGCGGCGACGATGGCGGCGGCGTCGGGTTCCCCCCGTCCGCCCGGGAACGGGCAGTACCGGTCCGGATTGGTGGTGACCAGGATCGCCCGCTGGTGGTACCAGATCGCGTCGAAGGCGGTCTGGAGCTTGGCGTAGGTGAAGGTGCGGTCGTAGGAGGCGATGACGATGTCGATCTGCGCGGGGTCCTCGGTGATGGCGATCCCGGCCGCGGTGAGCGCGTCGATGAGAGGTTGTTCGGCGATCGGGTACACCCGCGCGCCGGGGTGGTTCGCCTGCAGCCACTTGGTCATCACCACGATCGTGTTGACGATGTCCGACGCCGGTGTGGGCAGGCCCAACCGGGTCAGTTTCGCGGCGTACTGGGCCGGGTCCCGGGTGGGGTTGTTGGACAGGAACCGCACCGGGATGTCCCGACGGCGCAACTCGGTGATGAGCCGGACGGCGCCGGGGAGCATCTGGTCACCCAGGTAGACGGTGCCGTCCATGTCGAAGACGTAGGCCTGGTAGAAACGCTCGGGCATCGCCTCAGCGTAGTGAAGCACCGAGGTCGCGGGGTGACGGCCGATGGCATCGGGGTGAAACACGGACGTTCCCCGCGCCGTACGTCCGGTCAGGCGGGGTCCGCGCGGCGCACGGCCGGGTTGGTGCACGTTCGTGCACTGGCGTTGCTGATCGGTGCGTGATGGGTCGACCATGGACGTGTGGACGCCGGCGCGGCGCCCATCCCCGGTGTCGGCAGTGGAGGCATTTGTGAACTCGTCAGCGTTGACCCCCAGGTCCCGGGCGGATGCCCTGAAGGCGATGTCCGAGCAGGAGTTGGACGTGCTGGTGATCGGTGGCGGGGTGACCGGTGCGGGAGTGGCGCTCGATGCGGTGACGCGCGGGCTGCGCACCGGGGTGGTGGAGATGCAGGACTGGGCGGGGGGCACCTCGGCGTGGTCCTCCAAACTCGTGCACGGCGGGCTGCGTTACCTGTACAACCTGGACGTCAAACTCGTCGCCGAGGGGTTGCGGGAGCGGGGCCTGCTGCTGACCACCACCGCCCCGCACCTGGTGAAGGCCCAGCCGTTCCTGTGGCCGCTGAAGCGCCCGGTGATCGAACGGGCCTACTCCGCACTCGGGGTGGGGATGTATGACGTGATGGCGGTGGTCGGGCACCGCGGGCGGGCGGTCCCCACCCAGAAGCACTACTCCAAACGGGGCGCGGTGCGCCTGTTCCCGGATATCCGGTCCGACGCGCTGGTCGGCGGGATCCGGTTCTACGACGCCCGCGTGGACGACGCCCGGCTGGTGATGACGCTGATCCGCACCGCTCAGTCCTACGGGGCCCACGCCGCTTCCCGTGCCCAGGTGGTGGGCCTGGTCAAGGACGGCGACCGGGTGGTGGGCGCCCGGGTCGCGGACCTGGAAGCGGGCACGGAACTGACCATCCGGGCCGGGCACGTGATCAACGCCACCGGGGTGTGGACGGAGCAGACGGCGGAACTGACCGGTGAGCGATCCCCGGTGCGGATGCTGATGTCCAAGGGGGTGCACATCGTGGTGCCCAAGGACCGCATCCGCGGGCGCACCGGGATCTTCCTGCGCACGGAGAAGTCGGTGCTGTTCATCATCCCCTGGCAGCACCACTGGATCATCGGCACCACCGACACCCCGTGGAGTGAGGAACCGCTACGGCCGGTGGCCACCCGCGCCGATGTGGACTACCTGCTCGCACAGGCCAACTCGGTGCTGCGCACCCCGCTGACGCACCAGGACCTGATCGGCGTCTACGCCGGTCTGCGCCCGCTGGTGCGTCCGGCGACCGAGGAGGCCAGCACCAAGGTCTCCCGGGACCACACCGTGCTGCCGGCGGCGCCGGGCATGACGGTGATCACCGGAGGCAAACTCACCTCCTACCGGCTGATGGCCGAGCACGCCGTCGATGCCGCCCTGGGCGGCTACCGTGCCCGGGCACTGCCCTCGGTCACCGCCCGCACCCCGCTGGTGGGCGCCGTCGGACTGGCCGCCGTCACCGCCCAGGCCCGGCGGATCGGCGCCGAGCACGGCTGGACCACCGACCGGTTGCAGCACCTGCTGGGCCGGTACGGCAACGAACTCACCCACCTGGCCCAGGCGGTGGCCGACGAGCCCGACCTGGGCCGCCCGCTGCAGGCCGCCCCCCAGTACCTGCGGGTGGAGGTGGCCCGGGCGGTGACCCACGAGGGCGCCCTGCACCTGGAGGACATCCTGCAGCGGCGCGTGCGCCTGTTCCACGAGTCCCGTGATCGCGGCCTGTCCGCCCTGGATGAGATCGCCGCGATCGCCGCACCGCTGCTGGGCTGGGACGAGGCCACCACCGAGGCGGAGAAAGCCTCCTACCGGGACCTGGCCGCGGCCGAGGAGGCGGCGCTGCGCACCCTGACCGACGCCGATGCCGCCGCCGCGCGCGCCGACGCGACCGAACGGGTCCCGCTGCGGGAGATCCCCTCCCCGCAGTGAGCACGGCACTCCCGCGCCACACCGCACTGCGGCCGAGGTGACCTACCCCGCCGGCTCGCGGTGACGCCGTCGGGCCCCGCCCTGCCCGGGCCGCCGGGCGGAAGCGTGAGTACAGTGACAACGTCCGACGGAACACAGG
>CALKWS010000384.1 GCA_938004115.1 uncultured Ruaniaceae bacterium | reverse complement strand
GGCGCTGCTCGCCCCGTTCGATCCCCTGGTCTTCGAGCGGCGCCGGCTGCAGGCCCTGTTCGGCATGCACTACCGCATCGAGATCTACACTCCGGCCCACCGGCGCACCTACGGCTACTACGTGCTGCCGTTCCTGCTCGGTGAGGACCTGGTGGCGCGGGTGGATCTGAAGGCGGACCGCCCCGGGAGCAGGCTCCTGGTCCGCACCGCCTTCAGCGAGCCGCACGCACCCGGACACGTGGCCCGGGAACTGGCCGCCGAACTGCACCAGATGGCCGCCTGGCTCGACCTGGGCAAAGTCAGCCTCGCCGACGACGCCACCGGGGACCTCATCGACCTCCTTGCCCCGCACCTGTGAGGCCCGGCATGGGGCGTTGCCCCACACGTTCGAACTGGAGCGCCTGACTCGCCTACGATGGAAGGTGGCCGGGAACCGCCGGCCGATGTGTCACACACCTGGAGACCTGCGTGGCTTCGATCCTGCACAAGATCCTGCGGATGGGCGAGGGGAAGATACTCAAGACCCTGCGTGCCCTGACCGACCAGGTCAATGCCCTGGAGGAGTCGGTCGCCGACCTGACCGACGCCGAACTGCGCGCCGAGACGGACCGGTTCAAGGAACAGATCGCCGACGGGGAGAGCCTGGACGCACTCCTGCCGGAGGCCTTCGCCGCCGTCCGCGAAGCGGCGGTGCGCACCCTGGGGCAACGTCACTTCGACGTGCAGATCATGGGTGGCGCCGCGCTGCACCTGGGCAACATCGCGGAGATGAAGACCGGTGAGGGCAAGACCCTGGTGGCCACCTTGCCGGCCTACCTGAACGCCCTGTCCGGCAAGGGCGTGCACGTGGTCACGGTGAACGACTACCTGGCCAGGTACCAGAGCGAGCTGATGGGCCGGGTGTACCGGTTCCTGGGGCTGGAGACCGGTCTGATCGTGGCCGGCCAGAAACCTGAGGAACGCCGCGCGATGTACGCCGCGGACATCACCTACGGCACCAACAACGAACTGGGCTTCGACTACCTGCGGGACAACATGGCCTGGTCCAAGGACGAACTGGTCCAGCGCGGCCACCACATGGCGATCGTGGACGAGGTGGACTCCATCCTCATCGACGAGGCCCGCACCCCGCTGATCATCTCCGGCCCCGCCGCCGGGGAGGCGAACAAGTGGTACACCGAGTTCGCCCGCCTGATCCGCCGCCTGGAACGGGACGTGGACTACGAGGTGGACGAGAAGAAGAAGAACGTGGGCATCCTCGAACCGGGCATCGAGAAGGTCGAGGACTACCTGGGCATCGACAACCTGTACGAGTCCCTCAACACCCCGCTGATCGGGTTCCTGAACAACGCGATCAAGGCCAAGGAACTGTTCACCCGGGACAAGGACTACGTGGTCCTCGGCGGTGAGGTGCAGATCGTCGACCAGCACACCGGCCGGATCCTGGCCGGTCGCCGCTACAACGAGGGTATGCACCAGGCGATCGAGGCCAAGGAGGGCGTGGCGATCAAGGCCGAGAACCAGACCTTGGCCACCATCACGCTGCAGAACTACTTCCGCCTCTACGACAAGCTCGCCGGGATGACCGGTACCGCGATGACCGAGGCCGCGGAGTTCCAGAACACCTACGAGGTCGGGGTGGTGGAGATCCCGCCGAACCGCCCGCTGGCACGGATCGACCAGCCGGACCTGGTGTACAAGAACGAGGACGCCAAGTTCGCCGCGGTGGTGGAGGACATCGTCGAACGGCACGCCAAGGGCCAACCCGTGCTGGTGGGGACCACCAGTGTGGAGAAGTCCGAACGCCTGTCGAAGATGCTCAAGAAGCGCCGCGTGCCGCACGAGGTGCTCAACGCCAAGCACCACGAGCGTGAGGGTGCGATCGTGGCGATGGCCGGGCGCAAGGGAGCGGTCACCGTGGCCACGAACATGGCCGGCCGCGGCACGGACATCATGCTCGGGGGCAACGCCGAGCACATCGCGATCGCGGAGATGCACAAGCGCGGCCTGGACCCGGTGGAGACCCCCGAGGAGTACGAGGAGGCCTGGCCGCAGGTGCTGGAGGAGGCCCGGGAGTCGGTGGCCGCCGAGCACGACGAGGTCGCCGAACTGGGCGGGTTGTACGTGATCGGCACCGAGCGCCACGAGGCCCGCCGGATCGACAACCAGCTCCGCGGTCGCTCCGGGCGGCAGGGGGACCCCGGGGAGTCCCGGTTCTACCTGTCCATGGGCGATGATCTGATGCGGTTGTTCAACGCCGGCCTGGCCGAACGGTTCATGAACTCCGCCGCCTACCCCGAGGACATGCCGCTGGAGTCCAAGATGGTCACCCGCGGCATCGCCAACGCCCAGGGCGAGGTGGAGAGCCGCAACTTCGAGATCCGCAAGAACGTGCTGAAGTACGACGACGTGCTGAACCGGCAACGGGCCGTGGTCTATGAGGAACGACGGCGGGTGCTGGAGGGGGAGGACCTGGCCGAGCAGGTGCAGGTCTTCATCGACGAGGTCATCACCGGCATGGTCACCGCCGCCACCGCGTCCGGTGTCCCCGAGGAATGGGACCTGGAACAGCTGTGGACCGACCTGAAGACCATCTACCCGGTGTCCATCAGCATCGAGGACGTCGAGGCGGAGGCCGGGAACCGCACCCGCATCACCGCGGAGCAACTGACCACCGAACTGGTCTCCGACGCCAAGCTGGCCTACCAGCAACGCGAGGCCGAACTGGGCGAGCAGGTGATGCGCGACGTGGAACGCCGTGTGGTGCTGTCGGTGCTGGACCGCAAGTGGCGCGAGCACCTGTACGAGATGGACTACCTCAAGGAGGGCATCGGGCTGCGCGCCATGGCCCAGCGCGACCCGCTGATCGAGTACCAGCGCGAGGGCTACGACCTGTTCCAGGCGATGAACGAGGCGATCAAGGAAGAGGTGGTCGGCTTCCTCTTCCACGTCGAGGTCAAGCACCCCGAGGAACAGCAGGTCGACGGCGTGACCGTGGTGACCGAGGACAGCGCGGCGGCCGCGGCGGCGGCCGGTCAGCGACTCGGCGCGCAGCAGGGCAAGGCCGCTGGCCGCGGGGGCAAGAAGTCCCGACCCGCCCAGTCGGCACCGGCCGGGCAGCCCGCATCGGATCCACTCGGTCTCGGCGCCCCGCAACGGCCGGCCCAGTTGCGCTACAGCGCCCCCAGCGTCGACGGTGACGGGACCACGCAAGTCACCGCACCGGGTGGCAGCACCCGGGGCGCGCAGGGTGTGCCGTCTGGTGGGGGGAACCGGGAGCAGCGCCGCCGCGCGGCCAAGGCAGCACGCAAACGCCGCTGACCGCTCGGCCGGCTATCGGCCCCCGGCCCCGGTGCGGGCCGATGACCCGGCGGGCGGTACGCCACCTCACCCGATCGTCAGCGCGGTGGCGCACCAGCGCCCGCGGAGCACCTCCAGGCGCAACGCGACCGCCCGGGTCCGTTCGCCGTCGTTGAGGATCACCGAACCCTCCCAGATCCCGTCGGTGATCGGGCACCCGTGCACCCGCCGCACCCGTACCGGTGCCGGCCGGGCGGTTCCCGGAGCGGCCTGCACGCCGATCTGCGCCCGGCGCGCCAGCACCGCCCATAGGTCCGCCTCGAACCAGCGCACCAGTTGCGCGGCCGGGCGGCGGCCCTTCAGCACCTCCACCGCGGCTCGTACCAGCGTGGCCGCCCACGACGCCGGATCCGGAAGGCGGGCGGTATCCGGCCGGTCGGAATCCGTCCCCTCGGTCGACTTCTCCACCGGCCCGGGTTCCTCCGCGCTGCGTTCCGGACCGGTGAACCGTACCGGGTCCCACGTCCGGTTCCCGGTTCGCACGCGCAGGGGTGGTGCGGGAATCGGCGCCAGTCCGGCGACCGACTCGGCTGCGCTGGTGAGACGGTTCGATGCGGTGCGGCCCGCCACCGTGCCGGTGGCCCGGGCGGTCATCGGGTGCCTCCCGGAACACGGAGGGCCTGGTCGGGAAGGATCAGATCCGGGTCCGGGCCGATCACCCCGATGTTCTCCTGGTGCCACCGCGGCCAGGCGGCGGCGATCTGGGCGTCGGTGGCGTTCGGACCTAGGTGTGCGGCGGCGATGGACCACAGGGTCTCGCCGGAGCGGACCACGTGCACTGCCGCGTCGTCCTGGCCGGGTTCGTGGAGGCTCGCCGGGGTGGTGTCCGCAGCGGGCGCGTGGTGCTCGGTGGCCCCGGCGGTGGCATCGACGGCTTCGCTCTTGCTCGCGCCGGGTTCGTCGACCGGAGGTTGGTCCTGCTGCTCGGGTTCTTCGGGCGCTGGTTCGGCGGGCGGCTCGGGTTCTTCGGGCGCTGGTTCGGCGGGCGGCTCGGGTTCTTCGGGCGCAGGTTCGCCCGGCGGCTCGGTCTCGGTGGGCGCCCAGGTGAGCGTGAGGGGCTCGGGCAGTTCCGCTCCGGTCGCATGTGCGGGTGCGACGAGGCTCCCGGCCACCAGTGCCGCCCCGCCGGCGCCGGTCACCAGGCGGCGCACCAGCGGCGCTCCCTGCCGGCGGAGCACCGCTTCTCCGCCCGCCCACACCATGCCGGTGAGCCGGGCCAGCAGGCAGAGCGCGGCGACCGCGGCGCTGAGGGTGTACCAGGTCGCGACCATCGTCCCGAGCAGCACGACGCCGGTGGTGATCACGGCGTCGATCCGTGCCGGGGACTGCACCAACTCCACCAAGTACGTCGTCGCTGCCCACAGCGCCGCCGTTCCCGTCCCGCACGCCGCGAGCGCAAGGAGGAGCCGGCCGCCGGTGCGGGCCGCCGCCCGGGGCACGGACGTCGTCGTCCTCTTCATCGTTCATCCTCCACTACGAGTAGAACCGTGTCGGTTCATGTCAGTTCATACCGGTTCTGGTATGTCTACACTGCTGCAGTGAGGTTGTCCACCGGTGCTCCGCGGACTGTGGGCGCCGTCGGCGTACGGTGAGCAGATGCGTTGGGACGACCTGTTCGCCGATCTGCAGGCGCAACTGCACGCGGCCGCCGAGACCGAGGCGCAATGGGAGGTCGCCGAACTCGCCGAGACCGAGATCGCTCGCACGACGATGGCCGACCGCTGGCGGGCGCGCCGCGGCCAGGACCTCCAGGTGCGCCTCGGTGATGGTTCGGACCGGGACGGGACCGTGGTCGATGCCGCAACCGAGTGGTTCGTGCTGGCCCGCGGCGGGCGCCGGATCCTGGTCCCGGGTGCCGCCGTGGTGCTCGTCCGGCCCCTTGGTCCCAGTGCGCCGCCACCGGGCCGGGTGGAACGCGCGCTCGGACTGGGGCACGTATTGCGGGCCATGGCCCACGAGCACCTGGCCGTGGTGGTGTGCACGCTCGCCGGGACCTACCGGGGCCGGCTGGTGCGGGTCGGTGCCGACCACGTCGATGTCGCCACCGACGGCGGCGTGGTCACCGTCGCCTGGCGTGCCTTGGTCAGCGTGGAGTCGGGGCCCTAGCGGAGTCGGGGTCCTAGCCGAGTGGGCCCCTAGCGGAGTGGGGGACCGGGTTGGGACCGGGACCTAGTTGATCTCGTCCACCCGGTCGCTTCGCTGCAGCCGCTCCTCGGTCTGGGCGTACATCCGGTCGATGTAGTCCTGCAACTGGGTGTTCTCCACCCGCCAGGTGCCCTTGCCGCCGATCTGGATGCCCTTCAACTCCCCGCTGCGCACCAGGGCCCGCACCTGTGACATCGAGATCGAGAGGATCTCGGCCACATCGGCCAGGGACAGGAAGCGTTGCTGCATGACCATATTGTGGCACCTGTGCACAGGCCATCGGTGTGGACGACGGCGAACCTGTGCATAACCGCACACATCGACGGCGAGTTCTTGGCACCATGGGTGCCCATGTCCTCGCGCGGACGGAAAGGGCCGCGGAGGGGAAAGGGGCACGATGGCCGAGACACCAGGAGCGCTACGAATGCGCCGACCGAGCTGGCGCGACCCCCGGCTCGGGGTGGGGGTGCTGCTGGTGGCGGCCTCGGTGGCGCTGGGCTCGTGGCTGTTCACCCGCGCCGACCAGACGGTGGAGGCCTACGCCGCCCGGGACGTGCTGGTCCCGGGCCAGCACGTCGCCGTCGACGATCTGGACGTGATCCAGGTGCGCCTGCAGGAACTCGACCGCACCTACCTCACCCCCCAGCAGGACGTCGCCGAGGACGCGGTGGTGCTGCGCACCGTGGGCGGCGGGGAGTTGGTCCCGGCTGCGGCCATCGGGTCGCAGGCGCAGGTGGACCTGCGACCGGTGACGATCCCGGCATCGGCAGCCACCGCCTCGTCGGTGCACCGGGGCGACCGGGTCGATGTCTGGGTGGCCCGGCCCGACCCGGAGGGGACCGGTCAGGACCGCCTCGCCCCGGAACTGCTGCTCGAACGCGCCCACGTCTCGGCGGTGCGGGAGGACAGTTCGCTGTTCGCCGGCACCGACCAGATGCACGTGGAGGTCCTGGTGGCCCAGGACGACCTGGCCGAGGTGCTCGCCGCACTCGCCTCCGGCGGTGAGGTGTACCTGGTGCGCGGCGCCGGTGGGTGACGCATGAGCCTGGGGGTGCTGGTGGCGCTGTCCGGTGCCGCCGAGGAGCGCTTGGTGCGCGACATCGCTCGTGCCGCGGATCTCACCGTTACCCGCAGGTGCGCCGACCGGCAGGAGCTGCTCGCGGCGGCGATCGCCCGGGTCGGCACGATCGCGGTCACCGACACCGACTCCGGGGTGGACCGGGTCACCGTGGACCGGTTGGCCCGGGCCGGGGTGCGCACACTCGTGGTGGCCGCCCCCACCGAGCACGTGCGCATCAGTGAGATCGGCGCCCGGCCCGCCGATCCCGATGCGGACCTGCTCGCCGCCATCCGGGACCTGGCCGGTGACGTGGCACCCGCCCCGGCGCCCGTCGATGAGCCCCCGCCCGGCCCCGGTCCCGGGCCGGCGGGCAAGGTGGTGACGATCTGCGGACCCGGTGGTGCGCCGGGACGGTCCACCATCGCGTTGAACCTCGCCCACGAGATCGCGCTCACCGGGCCGGAGGTGGTCCTCGTCGACGCCGACATCTGGTCCTCCTCCCTGGCGCAGATGCTCGCGGTGCTCACCGACTCGGCCGGCCTGGCCGCAGCGGTCCGGGCCGCCGACCAGGGCACGTTGGACAGCACCCACCTGGGCCGGATCACCCCTCAGGTCGACCGCCGGTTGCGGCTGCTGAGCGGATTGCCCCGTTCCGCGCGCTGGCGGGAGGTGTCCCCGGCCAGTGTGCACACCGTGCTGGAGGTGGCCCGGCTGCTGGGGTCCTGGGTGGTGGTGGACGCTCCCGTGCGGGTGCCGGACGACGACGGCGAGTACGAACCCATGCTGGGCGCGGGCCGCAACGGGGTACTCACCGCGACGCAGGAGGCCGCTGACCACGTGGTCGTGGTGGGAGCGGCCGAACCGCTGGGCATCGAACGCCTGGTGCATGTGCTGCTGGACGACGACGTCGCCGCGGCGGGCACCGTGGTGGTGAACCGGGTGCGCAGTTCCGCGGCAGGCCCCCGCCCGAACGATTCGGTGCGCGAGGCGCTGGCCAGGTTCGCCGGGAGCAACGATCCGGTGCTGATCCCCGATGACCGGCCGAGTGCCGACCGGGCGTTGCTGCGCGGGACGCCCTGGGCCCACGTGGCCCCGAAGTCACCGGCGCGCCTGGCGGTGCAGCGCCTCGCCGAGCGTCTCACCGGTGCGACGCCGGTGCGGCCCGGCGCGCTGACCCGCCTGCGGGGCCGCCGGTAGGCCACACTGGGGCCATGCGGATCTACGTGCCTGCCACCATCGGGGACCTGCGCGACCCGGCCGGGCTCGGCCCCCGTGGTGCGCACGCCCTGACCGGTGCGCTGCGGGCGGCGCTGGCCGGTGAGGACGATGAGACCGGGGAGTTCCAGGCGCTGCTGGCCGCCGCCGCCGCCAGCGTGGACCTGCTGGCCGAGCGGCCCGAGGAGCCTGCCCTGCGGGTGGTGGTCGCCGCGGACGTGGACGGGGTGCAGCCCGACCCGCGGGCCGCGCAGCCCTCGGCGGTACGTGCCCCGCAGGTGCCGTGGGACGCAGTGGTCTCCTTCCACGTCGACGATCCCGATGACCCCGCGGCCCACGATCTGGTCCGCCGTGCCGCCCGGGGGGAGGCAGGGGCGCGCGATGCCGCAGAGGATCTGGACCTGCTCTGGTACGACGTGACCGAGCGACCGGTGCTCACCGCTCGCTGGTGAGCACGGTCGATGCGGGGCGGGGCAGGCGGGTCGTTACTGCGCGGGCAGCGCGAGGTAACCCATCACCGCATCGTGCAGGTGGGAGTTGGTCGCCACGGCATTGCCGCCGAACGGTCCGTCCGCGCCGGCCAGGGAGGTGAAGCGGCCTCCCGCCTCGGTGACGATCGGCACCACCGCGGCCATGTCGTGCAGCGCCAGTTCCGGCTCGCAGGCGATATCCACCGCCCCCTCGGCCACCATCATGTACGACCAGAAGTCCCCGTAGGCCCGGGTGCGCCACACGGCCCTGGTCATGTCCAGGAACGCGTCGAACAGGCCGATCTCCTCCCAGCCGCTGAGGCTGGAGTAGGACAGCGAGGCGTCCTGCAGGTCCTGCACCCCGGACACCGAGATCCGGTGCGCCGCGGAGATCGACCGGCCCGTCCAGGCCCCCGACCCGGTCGCCGCCCACCACCGCCGCTGCAACGCGGGAGCCGAGACCAGTCCGAGCACCGGTTGGCCCTCGTCCAGGAGGGCGATGAGCGTGGCCCACACCGGCACGCCCCGGATGAAGTTCTTGGTGCCGTCGATCGGGTCGATCACCCACTGGCGGTTGCCGTGACCGGTGGAGCCGAACTCCTCACCCAGCACCGCATCCCTGGGCCGGACGCGGCTCAGTTGCGCCCGCACGATCTCCTCGGCGGTCCGGTCCGCGTCGCTCACCGGGGTGGTGTCCGGTTTGGTCTCCACGTGCAGGTCCAGGGCCTTGAACCGGGCCATGGTCTGGGCATCGACCTGGTCGGCGATCACGTGCGCCAGCCGCAGGTCGTCGTCGTACCGGGGGCGTTCCGGGGCGGTGTCGGTGCTCATGGTGGTCAACCTAGCGGCTGGGCGGGTGCCTGCCGCGGACCGGCCCGCACGTGACGCGCGCCACACGATCGTGGCCCCGCTGTGGAGGAAATGTGACGGGCCACTCGTTCGAAGAGAGTACGGTGTAGACGTGGCTATTCCAACGACGAACACCAGGCCACCGATCCCCAGGTGGCGCTCGAGCATCGTGCTCAAATCCGTTATGGCGGTCACCGGCGTCATCCTGGTGCTGTTCCTGATCGCGCACATGTACGGGAACCTGAAGATCTTCTCCGGTCAACAGGCCTTCGACGACTACTCCGCCTACCTGCGCAACCTCGGCGAGCCGCTGCTTCCCTACTCCGGCGCGCTGTGGCTGATGCGGGTGGTGCTGCTCGCCTCGATCCTGCTGCACATCTACGCCGCGGTCACCTTGTGGCACCGGGCGCGGGCGGTCACCGGGGGCCGGGGTGCGGCACGGTACGTGAGCACCAAGGCACGGCGCGGACACCAACGCTCCTACGCCTCCTTCACCCTGCGCTGGGGCGGGGTGGTGATCGGGCTGTTCGTGATCTACCACGTGCTGCACCTGACCACGAACACCATCGCCCCCGGTGGGGCCTCGGCCAGTCCGTACGAGCGGATGATCAACGGGTTCCAGTTGTGGCCGGTGGTGCTGTCCTACACCGTGGCGCTCATCGCCCTGGCCTTCCACCTGCGGCACGGCCTGTGGGCCGCGTTCGCCAGCCTCGGCTGGAACCGTTCACCGCGGGTGCGGCGCAACCTCAACGTCATGGCCACCGTGGTGACCGTCGTGATCATCGCCGGTTTCCTCATCCCACCCTTCGCCATCCTCTTCGGAGTCGTGCAGTGACCATCACCGAGTCCACCCAGTCGGAGTACTACACCCTCGGCGCGCCGATCGCCGATGAGAAGGCTCCCGCGGGACCGATCAACGAGCGTTGGGACACCCGCCGGTTCGAGGCCAAGCTGGTCAACCCCGCCAACCGGCGCAAGATGTCCATCATCATGGTCGGCACCGGACTGGCCGGTGCCTCCGCCGCGGCCACGCTCGGCGAGGCCGGCTACCACGTGAAGACGTTCTGCTACCAGGACAGCCCCCGCCGCGCCCACTCCATCGCCGCCCAGGGCGGGATCAACGCCGCGAAGAACTACCGCAACGACGGCGACTCCATCGAGCGGCTGTTCTTCGACACCGTCAAGGGCGGGGACTACCGGGCCCGGGAGTCCAACGTCTACCGGCTGTCCCAGGTGAGCGTGGAGATCATCGACCAGTGCGTGGCCCAGGGGGTGCC
Organism: uncultured Ruaniaceae bacterium; assembly: GCA_938004115.1. GTDB lineage: Bacteria > Actinomycetota > Actinomycetes > Actinomycetales > Beutenbergiaceae > CALKWS01. Next base: position 15,564 of record CALKWS010000384.1, on the reverse strand, counting down.
CTTCGCCCGGGAGTACGGCGGACTGCTGGACAACCGCTCCTTCGGCGGGGTGCAGGTCTCCCGCACCTTCTACGCCCGCGGCCAGACCGGTCAGCAACTGCTGCTCGGGGCCTACCAGGCGATGGAACGGCAGATCGACGCCGGCACGGTGGAGATGTTCTCCCGCCACGAGATGCTCGATCTGATCGTGATCGACGGCCGCGCCCGGGGCATCGTGGCCCGGGACCTGGTCACCGGGGAGATCCAGACCCACATGGCCGATGCGGTGGTGCTGGCCAGCGGCGGGTACGGCAACGTCTTCTTCCTGTCCACCAACGCGATGGGCTCCAACGTCACGGCCACCTGGAAGGCGCACCGCAAGGGCGCCTACTTCGGCAACCCCTGCTACACCCAGATCCACCCCACCTGCATCCCGGTCTCCGGTGCGAACCAGTCCAAGCTCACGCTGATGAGCGAGTCGTTGCGCAACGACGGGCGGATCTGGGTACCGAAGAAGGCCGGCGACGAACGCCGCCCGCAGGACATCCCGGAGGACGAGCGGGACTACTACCTGGAACGGCGCTACCCCGCCTTCGGCAACCTGGTGCCCCGCGATGTGGCCTCCCGGGCCGCGAAGGCGGTGTGTGACGAGGGCCGGGGCGTGGGTCCGAAGGTCGACGGCGTGGCCCGCGGGGTGTACCTGGACTTCGCCGACGCGATCGCCCGTCTCGGCCGGGACGCGGTCGAGGCCAAGTACGGCAACCTGTTCGACATGTACGAGCAGATCACCGGAGAGAACCCCTACGAGATGCCGATGCGCATCTACCCGGCGGTGCACTACACCATGGGCGGACTGTGGGTGGACTACGACCTGCAGTCCACCATCCCCGGGCTGTTCGTGACCGGTGAGGCGAACTTCTCCGACCACGGCGCCAACCGGCTCGGCGCCAGCGCCCTGATGCAGGGCCTGGCCGATGGCTACTTCGTGCTACCGCCCACGCTGGCGCACTACCTGGCCGACAACTCCCTGGACCCGGTGGACGAGAACCACCCCGAGGCTCGCGCCACCAAGGATGCGGTGGTGGAGCAGATCGACACGTTGCTCAGCATCGACGGCGAGCGGACCGTGGACTCCTTCCACCGGGAACTCGGCGAGATCATGTGGGAGTACTGCGGCATGGAGCGCACCGCCGAGGGGCTGACCAAGGCGATCGGGCAGATCCGTGCGTTGCGCGAGGAGTTCTGGCGCAACGTCAAGGTGCCGGGCACCAACAACGAGTTCAACCAGTCCCTGGAGCGGGCCGGGCGCGTGGCCGACTTCCTCGAGCTGGGTGAACTGATGTGCATCGACGCGCTGCACCGGGAGGAGTCCTGCGGTGGCCACTTCCGGGCCGAGTACCAGACCGAGGACGGCGAGGCGCTGCGGGACGACGAGAACTTCGCTTACGTCGCCGCGTGGGAGTACACCGGCGCGGGTGCCAAGCCAGTGCTGCACAAGGAAGACCTGGAATACGAGTACGTCGAGATGAAGCAGCGGAGTTACAAGTGAACATCACGCTACGGGTCTGGCGGCAGCGCGACGCCGCGGACAAGGGCCGCATGGTCACCTACCACGTGGAGGGCATCTCCCCGGACATGTCCTTCCTGGAGGTGCTCGACATGCTCAACGAGCGCCTCACCATGGAGGGTGAGGACCCGATCGCCTTCGACTCCGACTGCCGGGAGGGTATCTGCGGGGCGTGCGGGCTGGTGATCAACGGTTTGGCGCACGGACCAAAGCAGATGGTGACCACGTGCCAGTTGCACATGCGCAGCTTCAACGACGGGGACGTCATCGACGTCGAACCGTTCCGTGCCGAACCGTTCACGGTGATCCGCGACCTGGTGGTGGACCGCTCCTCCTTCGACCGGATCATCCAGGCCGGCGGATACATCTCGGTGAACACCGGGGCTGCCCCGGACGCGCACGCGATCCCGGTGCCCCGGGAGGATGCCCAGGACGCCTTCGACGCCGCCGCCTGCATCAGCTGCGGGGCATGTGTGGCGGCCTGCCCGAACGGGTCGGCCTCGTTGTTCCTCGGTGCCAAGATCGCCCACCTGGGCAAACTGCCGCAGGGGCAGCCCGAGCGGCACAGCCGCGCGCTGCGGATGACCGCCCAGCACGACCACGAGGGCTTCGGCGGCTGCACCCAGATCGGCGAGTGCGAGGCGGTCTGCCCCAAGGGCATCCCGCTGTCGGTGATCTCCCAGACCAACGCGGACGTACTCGGCGCGCTGGCGCACGGCGGGAAGTGATCCCGGCTCAGTCCTGATCGGGCCCCCGGCTGGCCAGGAGCCGCCGGAACGACGTCAACCGTGCCCGCCCGGTGTCCCCGGCCGCGCCGGAGGCCACCCATTCGTCCAGCGCGCAGTCCGGGGCGTCAGCGGTGTGGGTGCATCCCCGCGGGCAGTCGGCGGCCACCTCGCTCAGGTCCCCGAAGGCGTGCACCAGGGTCTCCGGCTCCACGTGCGCCAGGCCGAAGGACCGCACCCCCGGGGTGTCGATGATCCAGCCCCCCTCGGGCAACGGCAGGGCCACGGCGGAGGTGGACGTGTGCCGCCCCCGGCCGGTGGCGACGTTCACCTCGCCCACGGCACGGTCGGCGTCGGGCACCAATGCGTTCACCAGGGTGGACTTACCCACCCCGGAGTGCCCCACCAGTACCGACACCCGGCCGGTGAGGGCGCTGCGCAGGTCATCCAGGCCACGCACGGACGACGGCGCGGGCCCAGCGGAGGGATCCGGTTCGGCGGGCGCGGGTGGTTCGGCGGACGCGCGTGGTTCGGCGGCCGCGGGTGGTTCGGCCGCTGGTTCCATGGCGGTCACCACGGCCGGCACGCCCAGCGAGGAGTAGGCCGCGAGGAAGTCGCCGGGGTCGGCCAGGTCGGCCTTGGTCAGGCACAGCAGCGCGTCTATCCCCGCGTCGAACGCGGCCACCAGGCACCGGTCCACCATCCGCGGCCGGGGCTCGGGATCGGCCAGCGCGGTGACGATCACCATCTGATCGGCGTTGGCGACGATCACGCGTTCGGCGCCCTCCACCTCCTCGGCGGATCGCCGCAGCACGGTGCGCCGTTCGTGGACGCGCACCACCCGGGCGAGGGTGTCCGGGGCGCCGGAGGTATCGCCCACCACGTCGACCCGATCGCCCACGACCACCGCGCCCCGGCCCAGCTCACGAGCCATCATCGCGACCAGCGGCACGCCGTCATCGGTGAGCAGGCGGGCCCGGCCCCGGTCCAGTCCGGTCACCAGCGCGGGGATCGCGTCGGCGTGGTCCGGGCGTCGTTTACTGCGGGGACGGCTGCCGCGCCGGCTGGGGCGCACCCGCACATCGTCCTCGGTGTATCGGTGTGCCGCCCTCATGCGTCCCCGTGCAACATCCTCTGCCACATCGTCGCGAAGCCGGGCAGGGTCTTGGCCGTGGTTCCCACGTCCACCACCTGCACACCCTCGACCACCAGCCCGATGATCGCGGCGAAGGTGGCCATCCGGTGGTCGTGATAGGTCTGCAGCACGGCCGGACGCAGCCCGCCGCCGTCGATGATCAGCCCGTCCTCGGTCTCCTGCGCCCCGCCGCCGAGCCGCCGGATCTCGGTGGTCAATGCGGCCAACCGGTCGGTCTCGTGCCCGCGCAGGTGGGCGATCCCGCGCAGGTGGGAGCGGCCCGGGGCGAGCGCGGCCAGCGCGGCGATCGTGGGGGCCAGTTCCCCGGCCGCGCCCAGGTCCAGATCCACCGGGGCCAGGTCGCCGCCGCCGCGGGCGATGAGCACGTCGCCGTCCTGGTGCACCGAGCCGCCGAAGGCGCTGAGGAACCGGGGCAGCAGCGCCCCGGGCTGGGTGGTCTGCGCGGGCCAGTTCGGGATCCGCACGGTGCCGCCGGCGGCGAGCGCCGCAGCCAGGAACGGAGCCGCGTTGGACAGGTCCGGCTCCACCACGACGGTGCCGGCGGCGATCGGCCCGGGCTCCACCCGCCACACGTGCGGCACGGAGTCGTCCACCCGCACCCCCCGCTCACGCAGCACCTGCACCGTCATGTCGATGTGCGGTTTGCTCGGGAGCACCTGACCCACATGCCGCACGGTGAGCCCGGAGGTGAACCTGGGAGCGGCGAGCAACAGCGCGGAGACGAACTGGGACGAGGCGCCCGCGTCTATCTCCACCTGCCCGCCCTGTACCGCGCCGGTGCCGTGGACCGTGACGGGCAGGTGGTCCAGGTCCGCGCCGGTCACCTGGACGCCCAGATCGCGCAGGGCGCGCAGCACGGGTCCCATCGGCCGGCTGCGCGCACCCACGTCGCCGTCCAGGTGCACCGGCCCGTCGGCGAGCGCCGCGATCGGAGGGATGAACCGCATCACCGTGCCGGCCAGCCCGCAGTCGATGGTCACCCCGCCCCCGAGCGCCCCGGGCTCGATGGTCAGGCTGGTGGGGTCGGCCGAGGTGGTCACGGTGGCGCCGAGCGCCTGCAGCGCGGCGATCATCAGGTCCGCATCCCGGGAGCGCAAGGCGCCGGTGAGGTGCGTGGGACCCTCGGCCAGGGCGGCCAGCGGCAGGAACCTATTCGTCAGGGACTTGGAGCCGGGAACCACCACGGTGGCATCCACCGGCTCGGTGGCCACCGGTGCGGGCCACGGATCAGCGGTGTTCATCGACGGTCGGTCACGCAGCCTTGGCTGCCTTGACCTCGGCCTTCAGGTCCGACTTCAGGTTCGACAGTTCCTCCCGGTGGGCCTTGGCGTTCTCCCGCTTCCACCGCATCGAGGGTTCCCCGCGCCGGTCCCCGGCGGCGAAGATCAACCCGCCCACCAGACCGACCTTGCGCAGGAAGGTGCTGAGTTCCTCGCGCCGTTCCTCCGGGGTCTGCCCCCGGGGCCGGCTGGCGAGCGCGACCGGGACCGCCGCCACCGCCAGCGCCGCCGCGGCCAGACGGGGCATCCGGCCGGTGGCGAGCATGCCGCCGGCCACCACGCACACCGCGCCGCCGGCGCGGGCCAGGCTCACCGTGTCCTTGGGCATACCGGGGACGTTCTCGGCGACCGTGGCCAGAGGCTTGGCGATCGGCTCGAGATTCTCCGCGTGCCGCTCCGGATGGCGCATCGAGTCCCATCCGTCCACGATGAACACGGCGGCGAGCAGGGGCCGGGCGATGGTGCGCAGCAAACTCATACCCCATTGCTACCGCACAATGCCCGCTGACGCGAGCCCTTGGCGTGTTCTGGACGGCCCGGTAGCCCCGGCGGATTTCGCCGGCGCGCTGGCGGCCGATCCTGCCGGCGCGGCGGAGTTGGAATGCTTCGGCTCCGATCCTCGTTGTCCTTGGTGTGCAGGTCATGAGTGAGAAGCCGAGAGCGTATCCCTTCGTGCCGGTGTACCAGTCCGGTCCGGACGGAGCGATGACCCTACCGGTCGGGCCCGCGGCGGCTACGATGCCGGCGCCCTACCCGGGGCTGCGGACGCCCGGGATGGGGCTAGGCTTGCGGACAATGGACGATCACGGTGAAGGCGAGCAGCGGGACCGGGTCCAGGCGCGGGTGGAGGAGCCGGGGGCCGGCCAGGACGACCGCGGCCAGGTGCGTGCCCCGGAGGAGACGCCCGAGGAGCGCGACCGGCGGTTCGAGGCGGACGCGTTGCCGTATCTGGACCAGCTCTACGGTGCGGCGCTGCGGATGACGCGGAATCCCGATGACGCCCAGGACCTGGTCCAGGAGACCTTCTCCAAGGCGTACGCGGCCTTCGCCCAGTACCGGCCGGGCACGAACCTGAAGGCCTGGCTCTACCGCATCCTGACCAACACCTACATCAACTCCTACCGCAAGAAGCAGCGGGAGCCGCAGCAGTCCGATGCGGACACGGTGGAGGACTGGCAGATCCACCGGGCCGCCTCGCACACCTCCACCGGGTTGCGATCCGCCGAGGCCGAGGCGATCGATGCCCTCGGGGACGATGTGATCAAGGATGCGTTGGCCTCCCTTCCGGAGGAGCGCCGGCTGGCGGTGTACCTGGCAGACGTGGAGGGGTTCGCCTACAAGGAGATCGCCGAGATCATGGAGACGCCGATCGGGACGGTGATGTCCCGCCTGCACCGTGGCCGGGCCCAGTTGCGGACCTTGCTGGCCGACCACGCCCGTTCGTTGGGGATCAAGGTGGAGAAGGCATGAACGAGGAGTTGCGTCGCGCAGCGGAGGTCTGCGACTGCACGGAGGCGCTGGAGTACCTGTGCGAGTACCTGGACGCGGAGATGCCCGACGGCCAGTTGGAACGGCTTCGGGCGCACATCGAGAGTTGTGAGCAGTGCCTGGAGGCGCTCGCCTCGGAGCGGTCCTTGCGCGTGGTCCTGCGACGCTCCTGTGCCGAGGTGGCCCCGGAGTCGTTGCGCCTGCGGGTGATGTCCCAACTCACCGTGCTGCGCCAGTCCCGGTAGGGGCGCCAGCCCCGGTAGCGGCGCGCCCTCCCGGCACCAGAGCACGAACGCCGAGCCGGATCGATCCGGCTCGGCGTCGGCGGGCCGAGCAGTGCTCGGCGGCAAGGTTCGTCAGCTGTTCGGCCGCTTGCCCCGGTTCGCGGGGCTCTTGCGACGGGCCTTGCGCTTGCGTCCGCGCTTGCTCATCGGGTTCACCTTCCCGTTCGTGGATCGAGGATTCTCAGGGTCGAGGACCGTGCCCATGATCGCACACTCCGGTGGGCCGACCCCAAGCGGATCCGCCTCCCGGCCCATGGCCCGCCCCTAGCCGGGCCCGGCCCGCCACTAGGGTGCACCCATGCGCTGTGTCTACGCTCACGATCTGAATGCGGACGATCCGCTGTCCGCGCTGACCTTCGGTTCCCTGGACGTCCGGCCGCCCGAGCCGGAGTGGGTGCCGGTGCAGGTGCACGCCGCCTCGTTGAACCATCACGACCTGTGGTCGCTGCGCGGAGTGGGCCTGACGCGGGAGCAGTTACCGATGGTGCTGGGCACCGACGCCGCCGGCACCGGTCCGGACGGGGAGCGGGTGCTGGTGCACGCCGTGCTCACCAGCCCCGGGTGGGTGGGGGAGGAGACCTTGGACCCCAAGCGCACCCTGTTGTCCGAGCAGTACCCGGGCACGCTGGCCGAGCGGGTGTGGGTGCCCCGCCGCAACCTGGTGCCGATCCCGCAACAGATGGACTTCGCCACCGCGGCCAGCCTGCCCACCGCGTATCTGACCGCCTACCGGATGCTGGTGCACGCCGCCCGGGTGCGTCCGGGCCAGCGGGTCCTGATCCAGGGGGCCGGCGGGGGAGTGGCCACTGCCGCCACCGTCCTGGCCCGGGCGATGGGCGCCCACGTGACCGTCACCTCCCGTTCGGAGGAACGCCGCGAGCAGGCACTGACGATCGGCGCCCACGAGGCGGTGGCCGCCGGCGCCCGGATCGAGCCGGTCGACGCCGTGCTGGAGACCGTGGGGGAGGCCACCTGGAAGCACTCGCTGCGGGTGCTGCGACCCGGCGGTGTCGTGGTGGTCTCGGGCGCCACCACCGGACCCATGCCGCCGGCGGAACTGAACCGGGTGTTCTTCCGCAGCCTCCGGATCATCGGCTCCACCATGGGCACGCTGGAGCAGATGCACGACCTGCTCGCGATGCTCGCCGCGACCGGCAGCGCACCGGTGATCGACTCGGTGCACGAGTTCACCGAGGCCGGGGTGCGGGCGGCGTTCGAGCGGCTGGCCACGGGGCAGGCGTTCGGCAAGGTCGTGCTCAGCATGGCGTGACATCCTGCCCGCCAGGGCGTGACACCCTGCCCGCCATGGCGTGAGACCCCGCCCGCCTCGGCCCGCTCAGGTCTGCTCGGGCAACCCCAGCCAGGAGTGCCACCCGTTGTGCAGCACCAGCCAGGCGAGCAACCCGTAACCGGCCTGCCCCGGGTGGCTGCCGTCCCCGGCCGCCACGTCCGCCTGCCACTGCTCGTGGGTGTGCAACGGGGCGAAGGTCTCCACGTACGGCACCCGCCGGCGCCCGCAGACATCGGCGAACGCCTCCGACAGCGCGGCCAGCGCCGGTTCCTCCACACCCGGCCGCGGCGGCGGGCCCACCACGAACGTGGGCAGCGCCCGGGAGGCGGCGTCGTCGAGGATGTTCGCCAGGTTCAACCGGCTCCGGGCCAGGGAGATCCCGGCCTCCAGGTCGGCGGCCCCCGGTGCGATCACCAGGTGGCCGCCGTCCTTGCCGAACCGGCGGTTGCACTCGCTCTCCCACCGGCCGGCCAGACTCGTGGTGGTCTCCTGCGGAACGGCCAGGGTGAAGAACGACGGCGGCTCCTCCGCACGGGTGCGGGCGGCCACGCGGCCCACCCACCCCATACCGCGAGCGTCCCCCACACCTGCGACGAGTTCGTCCCCGACCACGCAGATCCGGATGCTCACCGGGCGAAGGCCTCTTCGAGGAGCGTCTCCTGCTCGTAGGCGTGCACCTTGCCCGAACCGGTGGAGGGAGCCGCCGATTCCGGCCGGGTGACACCCCGGATCCCGCGCTGGGACACCGCCGGAACCGCTTCCGGCAGGTTCACGTACAGGTAGTTCCACGCCCCTTGGTTGCGCGGCTCGTCCTGCACCCACACCAGTTCGGCATCACCGTAGCGGTCGAGCTCGGCCGCGATCTCCTCAGCGGGCAACGGGTAGAGCTGCTCGAGCCGGACCAGGGCGGTGCGGTCATCACCGTTCTTCACCCGGCGGGCCAGCAGGTCGTAGTAGACCCGGCCGGTGCACAGGATCACCCGGTCCACGTTCGCCGGGTCGATGTGCTCATCACCGAGAACCGGCCGGAACGTCCCGGAGGTGAAGTCCTCCAGCTCGGAGGTGGCGGCCCGCAGCCGCAGCAACTGCTTCGGCGTGAACACCACCAGCGGCTTGCGGGGCCGCTGGTAGGCCTGCCGGCGCAGCAGATGGAAGTGGTTCGCGGGCGTCGAGGGCTGGGCGACGATCATGTTGTCCTCAGCGCTGAGCTGCAGGAACCGCTCGATCCGGGCCGAGGAGTGGTCCGGACCCTGACCCTCGTAGCCGTGCGGCAACAGGAGGACCACCGAGGAGTTCTGCCCCCACTTCTGCTCCGCGGAGGAGATGAACTCGTCGGTGACCGTCTGGGCACCGTTGACGAAGTCCCCGAACTGGGCCTCCCACAGCACCAGCGCGTCCGGGCGCTCCACCGAGTAGCCGTACTCGAACGCCAGCGCCGCGTACTCGCTCAGGGAGGAGTCGTACACCCAGAACTTGGCCTGGTCGGCGGCGAGGTACATCAGCGGCGTCCACTCGGCGCCGGTGTGGTAGTCGTGCAGCACCGCGTGGCGCTGCACGAACGTCCCGCGCCGGGAGTCCTGCCCGGCCAGGCGCACCGGGGTGCCCTCCAGCAGCAGGGTGCCGAACGCCATCAACTCGCCGAAGGCCCAGTCCACGTTGCCCTCGACGGCCATCTTCGCGCGGCGCTCGAGCAGTTTCTCGAGCTTGGGGTGCACGGTGAAGCCCTCCGGCGGCCGGGTGTGGGCCTCCCCGACGCGGGCGAGCATGTTCGCCGGCGCGGCGGTCTCCCAGCCGACCATGACCCCGGCGTCCTCGTGCTGGGACTCGGGGCGCTCCAGGCCCGCGACCGATTCCGGATCATCGGAACGCTCGCTGCGGCGCGACTCGGTGAAGACCCGCTCCAGTTCCTTGCGGTACTCGGCGAGGAACTCGTCGGCCTCTTCCTGCGTCAGGTCACCCCGGCCCACGAGGGCCTCGCTGAACAGGGTGCGGACCGACTTCTTGTTCTCGATCAGGTCGTACATCACCGGCTGGGTCATCGAGGGGTCATCGCCCTCGTTGTGCCCGCGACGGCGGTAGCAGATCATGTCGATGATGACGTCCTTGTTGAACTCCTGGCGGTAGTCGAACGCCAGGGCCGCCACGTGCGCCACGGCCTCGGGGTCATCGCCGTTGACGTGGAAGATCGGGATCTGCAGGCCCTTGGCCACGTCGGTGGCGTAGAGCGTGGAACGTGAGGAGGACGCACCGGTGGTGAAGCCGACCTGGTTGTTCACGATGACGTGCACGGTGCCGCCGGTGCGGTAACCGCGAAGCTGGGACAGCTGCAGGGTCTCGGTCACCACGCCCTGGCCGGCGAACGCGGCGTCGCCGTGGATCAGCACCGGCAGCACGGAGAAACCGGAGGAGCCCAGGTCGATGCGGTCCTGCTTGGCCCGCACCACGCCCTCGAGTACTCCGTTGACGGCCTCCAGGTGCGAGGGGTTGGCCGCCAGGTACACCTTGGTGCTTTCCCCGTCCGGGGAGGTGTAAGTGCCCTCGGTACCCAGGTGGTACTTCACGTCGCCGCTACCCTGCACCGTGCGCGGGTCCTCGTTGCCCTCGAACTCGGCGAAGATCTGCCCGTAGGACTTCCCGGCGATGTTGGCCAGCACGTTCAGCCGGCCGCGGTGCGCCATCCCGATGGCGACCTCGTCCAGGCCCTCCTGGGCGGCGCGCTGCAGCACCCGGTCCAGCAACGGGATGAGCGACTCGCCGCCTTCGAGGCTGAACCGCTTCTGCCCCACGTACTTGGTCTGCAGGAAGGTCTCGAAGGCCTCGGCGGCGTTCAGGGTGCGCAGGATCTGCCGCTGTTCGGCGCCCACCGGCTTGGTCCAGCCGGATTCCAGCCGGTCCTGCATCCAGCGGCGCTGGGCGCCGTCGTGCAGGTGCATGTACTCCACGCCGATGGTGCGGCAGTAGGAGTTGCGCAGCAGCCCGAGGATGTCCCGCAACGGCATCCGCGGCTTACCGCCCAGCCCGCCGGTGGGGAAGGACCGGTCCAGGTCCCACAGGGTGAGCCCGTGGTTCTGCACGTCCAGGTCCGGGTGCTTGCGCTGGCGGTAGCCCAGCGGGTCGGTGTCCGCGATCAGGTGCCCGCGGGAGCGGAAGGCGTGGATCAGCGCGGCCACCCGGGCCGGCTTGGTCAGTTCGTCCTCCTCGGACCCGGAGGTGTCCGTGGTCCACCGCACCGGCTCGTAGGGCACCCGCAGCGAGGCGAAGATGCGGTCGTAGAACCCGTCCTGGCCGAGGAGCTTCTGGTGCACGATCCGCAGGAACTCACCGGACTGGGCGCCCTGGATGATGCGGTGGTCGTAGGTGGAGGTGAGCGTCATCGTCTTGGAGACGCCCAGCCGGGCCAGCGTATCGGGGGAGGCGCCCTGGAACTCGGCCGGGTAGTCCATCGCCCCGACGCCGATGATGGTGCCCTGCCCCTGCATCAACCGGGGCACGGAGTGCCGGGTGCCGATGGTGCCCGGGTTGGTGAGGGTGATCGTGGTGCCGGTGAAGTCCTCCACGCTCAACTTGCCGTCGCGGGCCTTGCGCACCAGTTCCTCGTAGGCCTGCCAGAACTCGGCGAAGTTCATCTGTTCGGCCTGCTTGATCGAGGGCACCAGCAACTGCCGGGTGCCGTCGGGCCGGGCCAGGTCGATCGCCAGTCCGAAGTTGACGTGGGCGGGGTGCACGATCCCGGCCTTGCCGTCCACCTCGCGGTAGCCGGCGTTCATCTCCGGCATGTCCGCCAGCGCCTCGACGATGGCGAACCCGATCAGGTGGGTGAAGGAGACCTTGCCACCGCGGCCCCGGGCGAGGTGGTTGTTCAGCACGATGCGGTTGTCCACCAGCAGCTTGGCTGGTACGTCCCGGGCGCTGGTTGCGGTGGGCACCTCCAGGCTGGACTCCATGTTGCTGACCACGCGGGCGGCCGCTCCCCGCAGCCGGGAGACCTCGTCATCGCCGCCGGTGCTGCGCGGCCCGCCGGGTGAGGGGGCCTTGGTGTAGGGCGCGGTCGGTGCCTCCGCGGTGACCTCCGGTGCCTGCGGTGGCAGGTCCGCACGCACCTGCTCGGTGGTGCGGGTGGCCGACGCGCGGGCGTCCACCGAGTCCGGGGAGTGGGAGTCGGTGTCCTCCGGTGCCGGGTCCGGAGCGGGCTCGGGGTCCGCCACAGCGGTCTCCGCCCGGGGAGCGGGGCGGCTGGAGGCCCGCTGTTTCGCGTCGTCGTCCGCCTTCTGGCCGGCCGCGGCGGTGGACCGGGCGTTCCCGGCGGCGGGCGCGGCACCTTCGTCGGCGCCGTTGTCGGTGCTCTGGTCCCCGGGGCGGTAGTTGGCGAAGAACTCTCGCCAGGCCGGGTCGACGAGTGATTCATCCTTCTGGTATTTGGCGAACTGCTCCTCGATGAGCCATTCGTTACCGCCGAAGGAGTCTGCGCTCAGCGCTGAACTAGATGGGGCCTGGTCGGACACGCGGGGATCGCCCTCTTCCACAACGATGGGTGAGTCTGGATGCACCTCCCAGCCTAGGTGACGAACGTCGCTTCAACCGTCCGGAAGCGCCCAGGATCACATGGAAAACGGGCTCCGGTCCCGAGGATCGGCGGCGGCCGTCAAGAGCCGGTCAACATCGGGTCAGCGGCGGCGTTTGCGGGGGTCGACTGCGGGTGTGCCGGACCGAGGCGCCGCGCCCGGCCCGGGGAGCCCGGTCCACCGGCACGGTCAGCCGGTCGGCGGGTCGGCCGCCGCGCGGCGGGCGGCGGGTGACGGCGCGGGCCCGCTCACCGGTAGCCGGACCCGCACGGTGGTGCCGCGGCCGGCCGCGGAGTCGGCGATCTCGATCGATCCGGCATGCAGTCCCACGGCCCAGCGGGCGATCGCCAGTCCCAGCCCGGTGCCCCCGGTGGAGGGCCCGCCGTGCTGCGCCGGGGTGTTGCCCCGCTCGAACCGTTCGAACACCTTGGCCCGGTCCTCCTCCGGGATCCCGGCGCCCTCGTCCACCACGTCGATGACGACCTCGGCCGCCGCGGTGTCGTACCGGGCCAGCAGCCGGATGGTGCCCCCGGCGGGGGAGTGGCGCGAGGCGTTGCCCAACAGGTTGGACAGCACCTGCCGCAACCGTTCGGCGTCTGCTCGCAGCCGCAGGTCCGGCGGGGTGGTCACTACCGTCCACCGCAGCGCCCGGTCGTGGTGGTCCGCGGCGTGGCGGGCCTGATCGGCCGCGTCCTGAAGCAGGTCCTGCACGACGACGTCGGTCAGGTCCAGGTCGGCGGCGCCGGCCTCCAGCCGGGACAGGTCCAACAGGTAGGAGATCAGGCGGGACAGCCGCTCCAACTGGGTCAGGGTGGCCGCCAGGTTCGCGCCGTCGGCGCGGACGACGCCGTCGGCCATGTTCTCCAGTTGCGCTCGCAGTGCGGCGACCGGTGTGCGCAGCTCGTGGGAGACGTTGGCGACCATCTCCCGGCGTTGGGTGTCCAGGGTGTGCAGTTCCTGGGCCATGGTGTTGAACGCCTCCGCCAGCTGGCCCACCTCGTCCTGGCTGTGGGTGTGCACGCGGGTGGTGTAGTCACCGCGGGCCATGGCGCGGGCGGCCGCGGTCATCTCTCGCAGCGGACGGGTCATCCCGCGGGCGAGGAACTGGGTGATCAGCAGGGAGCACACCAGCGCCACCGGGAACGTGCGGAGCACCCCGAAGTCGAACCGGATGCCCACCCAGGTGACCAACGTGAACATCGCCACCGTGGCGGCGATGATCACGATCAGTTTCATCTTGATCGACCGGACCGGATCGAGCGGGCGGAGTTCCCCCAGGGCGGTGGCGAACCGCTCTCGCCAGCCCAGGTCGGCCGAGCGCGCGTGCCGCAGGCTGGACGTCATCGGGTCAGCCGGCGCTCGGCTCGAAGGCGTACCCCACCCCGTGCACCGTGCGGATGAGGTCCGGGCCGAGTTTGCGCCGCAGTGCCTTCACGTGCGAGTCCACCGTCCGGGTGCCCGAGGCGTCGGCCCAGTCCCACACCTCGGCCAGCAACCGCTCGCGGGACAGCACCGTACCCGGACGCTGCGCCAGGCACACCAGCAGGTCGAACTCGGTGGGCGTCAGGTGGGCCGGTTCCCCGGCCCTGCTGACCCGCCGCGACCCGCGGTCGATCCGCACGTCGCCCAGCTCGATCGGGGGTTCGGCGGTGGTGGCCACCGTCGCGGCCCGGGCCCGCTCCACCCGGCGCAGCAGCACCTTCAGCCGGGCGAGCAGTTCGCGCATCGAGAACGGCTTGGTCATGTAGTCGTCGGCGCCGACCCCCAGACCGATGATCATGTCGGTCTCGTCATCGCGGGCGGTGAGCATGAGGATCGGCGCGACCGGGCCGCCGCGGGCGTGCTGGGCGGCCTGGATGCGCCTGCATACCTCCAGACCGTCGATGCCCGGGAGCATCACGTCCAGCACGATGATGTCGGGCTGGAGTTCCTGGGCCTTGTCCACCCCGGCGTGCCCGTCGTGGGCGACGTGGACCTGCCATCCCTCGGCCTGGAGGCGGTGGGCGATCTGGGCGGCGATCTCCGTCTCGTCCTCGATGATGAGTGCCACGGTCGCGGTCGCGGAAGATGACATGCGTAAACCCTATTGGTCCGCGCCGGCGGTGTCCCGGAGGCGGCAGCGGCCGATGGGTGCACACCCACAGGCGTTTTCAGTGACAACGAGCGAACGTGCCCCTACCGTGTTTCCTGGCCGTTATAGTGGCTCGCGGTGCTCGATCGAATGAGCACCGTTTCTATTGCTTCTCGATTTCCCCGTCCTACCCCTGCGGAGGTTGTGTGCCCCATCAGCGCGCGTCCGGCGAGACCACGCTGACCCGTCGCCAACTACGCGAGGCTGAACGCTCCCGAGCGGCTGGTGCGCGTCGTCGTCCGCCGTCGGCGGGCCGCTGGTTGGGCCGGGTGTCGGTGGTGGCCGCGTTGGCCGCCGCGACGTGGGTGGTGCCCGCCACCGGTGTGGTGTTCCCCCAGGTCGATGAGGAGCAGGATCGCCCGCCGGTCCTGGCCGAGTCGAGCGCGTTGGACGTGCTGCTCGACGGCCCGGAGGTGCAGACCGAGGAGGCCAACGGCCTGCTCGCCGATCCGGGGGCGGCCAGTCGCGCCCTGGTCGCCGCCAGCCGGAACCTGGCGGAGCGGGGCGCACCCAGTTGTGGCATGTCCGCGGTGGAGGCCAACGGCCCGCTGGCGGCTGAGTCCTCCTCCGCCGACGTGGACCTGGTGATGCCGCTCACGCAGGGCAGTTATCGCCTCACCTCCCATTACGGCCACCGGATCCACCCGGTGTTCGGCCGCTACTCCCAGCACACTGGTCTGGACTTCGCCGCACCGTCGGGCACCCCGATCCACGCCATCGCCGACGGGGTGGTCACCCACGCCGGGCAGGGCCGGGACGGGCGCAGCGGCATGCTGGTGATCATCGAGCACGAGATCGACGGCGCCCCGGTGTGGAGTTGGTACGTGCATATGTATCCCAACGGGGTGTACGTGAACGTCGGTCAACGGGTGGCCGCCGGAGAGGTGATCGGCGCAGTGGGGTCCTACGGTAATTCCACCGGTCCGCACCTGCACCTGGAGATCCACGTCGACGAGAACCTGACCACGGTCGATCCGAACTCGTGGTTGTCGCAGCAGGGTGCGCTGCCGCTGAACGCCGAGACCATGGCCTGCGCGCAGGACTGAGCGCGCGGGACTGAGCCGGCCCCGTCGCACTGGGCGGCGCGGTTGGTGAGCCGCT